>JAAZJI010000006.1 GCA_012800465.1 Spirochaetales bacterium | reverse complement strand
TCGAGATCGATCCGGTTACGAACCGGCTTGGCAAAGGGGCGAAACCCACCAAGGTGGTGTACGTGGACGGGGCGCTCTTCTTCGGATCCCAGGGCAAGCTCACCGAAGCGATCGCGCCGCTTGTTGAAAGCGGGGTCAAGCGGATCCTTCTCTCCCTTCGAGGGGTTCCCAGCATCGACCACAGTTCGATCACCGAGCTGGCCGAGATCGTCCGGCTCGCCCGGAAGCAGGAGGTCGAGCTGCTCTTCTGCGGGGTCCAGCCGAGGGTGGAGTCGATGTTAAGGCGCCTGGACTTCCATTCTCTGCTACCGGAAGAATCCTTCTACCCATCGGTGGTCGTCGCCCTGGAGGCGATTGCAAGCGGGGGGTGAACCCTTTGACGAGAACCCCATAGTTATCTACACTGAAGGGGTCGGGGAAGCTTCCTGCCTGCCGGGCGAAGTCAACTTCTTCCCCTATCTGTAGTACCCCGGAGGTCTCTATGGACTTCTTATTGAGCGGTGTCCTGGCCACGACCTGGAAGGATCTGGTCATGTACGGTGTTGGGGGAATCCTCATCTATTTGGCGATCAGGAAAAAATTGGAACCCTCGCTGCTCCTGCCGATGGGCTTCGGAGCGATTCTTGTGAACCTTCCCTTCAGCGGGGCGGTGACGCAGCTTGTCGAGGGAATCGGGCCGGTGCAGGGGATCCTCGATTGGCTCTTCTCCGTCGGGATCGAGTCGGCCGAGATGATGCCGCTTCTCCTCTTCATCGGAATCGGGGCGATGATCGACTTCGGGCCGCTGTTGTCGAACCCCAAGCTGATCCTCTTCGGGGCCGCCGCGCAATGGGGGATCTTCGCCACGATCAGCGTGGCTACACTGATGGGCTTCTCCCTGGCGGATGCCGCTTCGATCGGGATTATCGGGGCGGCGGACGGGCCGACTTCGATCCTCGTCTCGCAGGTGCTCAAGTCCGGGTACGTCGGTCCGATCGCAATCGCGGCGTATTCCTACATGGCGCTGGTTCCGATCATCCAGCCCTTCGCGATCAAGCTTGTCACCACAAAGAAGGAGCGGATGATCAGGATGAGCTATAATCCGAAGGCGGTTTCCAAGGAGACGAAGATCATCTTCCCGATCGTCGTCACGATCATCGCCGGATATGTGGCCCCCGCCTCGGTCTCTTTGGTTGGGCTGCTGATGTTCGGCAACCTGATCCGGGAATCCACCGTCCTGGACTCGCTTTCGGAGACCGCCCAGACATCCCTGGTGAACCTCATCACCCTGCTTCTGGGAATCACGATCGCATCGACGATGAAGGCCGAGCAGTTCGTCCGCCTTCAGACGCTGATGATCATGCTTTTAGGTCTTCTCGCTTTCGTGTTCGATACGATCGGAGGTGTGCTGTTCGCCAAGTTCCTGAACCTGTTTACAAGGAAGAAGATCAACCCGATGCTCGGGGCGGCGGGGATCAGCGCGTTTCCGATGTCCGCCCGGGTGATCCAACGGATGGGTCAGGAGGCGGATCCGCAGAACCACCTCCTGATGCACGCGGTCGGGGCGAACGTCGCCGGTCAGATCGCCAGCGTCGTCGCCGGCGGCGTTATTCTCGGCCTTGTGCCGGCGATGCTGTAGGAGGGTAGGATGAATTCGATATTTCAGCAATCCCTGGTCCTGATGCTCAAAGGGATGGTGGGGATCTTCACCGTGATCATCCTCATCTACGTCGTCATCGTGCTGCTCAACGCGATTTCCAAAAGGAAAGAAGAGAAGTAACGCGGGCATCTGTATCAGTTCTGCGACCGTATTAACTTCGCCGGTCAGCACCTGCGCCTCGGTCGAAAAAGCCGTATCTCTGATTCCTTCGAATCCTGCGATGCGGAAGCAAAGATCTTCATCGAGTTCGTTGCACTCATCATCCGCAGTCGTCTCTACACCCTTCTCAAGGATGAGACGGAACGTATGGACAAGAGGCCGAACTACATGACGGTTCCTGCAG
>JAAZJI010000042.1 GCA_012800465.1 Spirochaetales bacterium | reverse complement strand
TTCGGTCGACATAAAGATACTGATGCCGATCGTCTTCATCTGCTGCGTCATAGGCGCTTTCGTCGTCTCGAACAGACTTTTCGACATCAAGCTGATGTTCGTGTTCGGGATACTTGGAATAATAATGGGCTTCCTCAAGATGCCCGGCGCCCCGTTCCTGCTTGGAATAATTCTGGGCAACATGGCTGACGAGAACCTGAGAAGAGCCCTGCTTTTGACGGATGCGGACATCTCGATCTTCTTTACAAGGCCGATCTCCATTTTCTTCATCGTTCTCATAACCTATCTGATCTTAACGCAGACCCCCGTCTATATGAGGATGCAGGAGAAGAGGGAGGCCAGGAAGGCTGCGGCAAGGGCCGCCAAGAGAGAAGCGGAGAAGAAGGGCTGATGGTGTTATTACCATCACAGGTTTCGCGGACGAGCTCGGCCAGGATTTCGAAGCACTGGAAGCAGATGGGCCTTTCCTGGTTCGAGCCGCGTTCGGCGTGGGGGCCAACGTCACGTTCCTCTCGGACGAGCTCAGAATGCTCTCCGAATACGTGCAGGAGCAACGGATAATGCTTCTGCACGAGAACGAGACCGGGAAGTCGGACCACTTCGGCCTGGTCTTCGCCCCCAGCCAACTGCCCCGTAGCGGGACGGTTCGGAGGATTCTCATCGCTTGAAAAGTACGCCGTAGCGATCACGGCGGTGAGGACGATCCCGGACAGGCTCGGGATCAAATGGAGCTGAGATGAAATACGGTTACTGCACGGGCTTTTCCACAAACCCGTACTTCAAGCTGGGACTGGACCTCTTGGACATGATCCAAAAGCAGGGCTTCGACTATGTCGAATTTCCGCTGATGAATTTCAGCAACATGAAGGAGAGGGAGTTCGCCTCGGTCCTCGAGAAGGTCAAGAGGCACAATCTCACCTCGCCTGTAGCCTGCAACTTCTTCCCGGGGAACGTGAAGCTGGTCGGCAAGGAGATGGACAAGGGGCACATAGCCGCCTACCTTGACGAGATCCTGCCAAAGCTGGAGAGGCTGGGGATAAAGAAGATAATCCTCGGAAGCGGACCGGCAAGGACCTACGGACCTGACCAGACAAGGGAACAGGCTTTGAATCAGTTCATCTCGGTGATAAAGGAAGTGATTCTTCCAAGGACAAAGGCCTTCGGGATTCTTGTCTGTATAGAGCCTTTCGAGAGGACCTACTGCAACCTGATAGTCTCAGTCATGGAGGGGATGGATCTGGTCAACACGATCAGGGACCCGGGCTTCGAGCTGATGATCGACCTCTACCACATGCTCAGCAACGGGGAGAGCCTTGATTCGATCGGGAAGTGCTTCCCGCACATCAGGCACGTCCACATCGCCGGACCTGATAGAAGAGTGCCGGAGCCGAGCGACAAGTACATCTATCGCGCATTGAAGATTCTCAAAGAGCTGGGCTATGATGGAACCATGTCCTACGAGACGGAGCTTCCAAAGAGCCAGGAGCATCTGGCGCAAACATTCAAGGAGATAAAGGACCTAATGTCATCAACGGGTTCATTGTAAGGAGATGAAGAGCTCGTGAATCTACTTTTCCGTTGACTGTTTGCTACGGATTACCCTATTTGATTTGAGTAGTCTGATTCATTTTCAGAGATTAGTGAAAACAACAGGCCCGATACCATCCCTACACTTCGGCCAAAATCTTCTCAAACTGTTTGCCGTACGACACGAAGTTTTGCATCCGCCGTTCGTCATTGCTTTCCACACCGGTATCATGAAAAACAACTTCCATGTGTGGTTCGATGCTGTAGTACCCGCTATAGCCGTCACGTTTCAGTTCAGCAACGATCTTCCGGACATCTCCTGCGCCTTCACCGGGGAAGAAGTAGAGTTCTTTCCGATCGGAATCCCATTTGGCATCCTTGATATGGACATGTTCGATATGGTCTTTCACGGCATGAAAAAACTCATAGGAGTTCTGAGCCACATACGGAAACTCGCTCCTGCCGTCGATTGTTATGGGTGGATTGCCCGTGTCAAAGACCAGCTTCATCCCCTTGACCGCCTCAAGCATTTCAAGGGTGTGCTCGGCACTGAGTCCTCCATAGGTGTGGCAGTTCTCATGAACCGGGGTGATGCCCTGATCGAGAAACGATTGACAAATCCAATTGAGTCGATCGAAGCGTTCTTTCAGCAGCTGATCCCGTGAAATTCTCCCGTCCTCATCGTGCAGAACCTTGTAGCTCATAATTCGGACCAATGAAGTGTTCAGTCGCTTCATTCGCTTGATGGCACGCTTGACCGTCTCTTTCGTCTGATCGAACGGCTCAGTTACCGGACGGGACCAGTTGGCTATCCCGGAGCCGAGACACGGTACTGAAATGTTCTCTTGGTCCAGATAGTCGGCCACAAAGGAAAAAGCCTCTTCGCTCAAATCGTGGGCAAGGGTTGAGTCCACCGCCCTCAACTCAAGCGCATTCCATCCCAATCGCTTCAAAGCCTCGACTTGACCCTGGATCGAATTGGCCGCCTCATCTGCAAAGCCCGTCAACTTATACATACCCTTTCCTCCTTTTGCATTGCCGACACCAAAAACGATTTTGGTATCGTTTCACTGATGTATTTTGGGTTCTGTATTCCCAAACCGGTTAACTTATAGACAATATGAAGTGACCTCCCGGTTTGCAAATCGCGGATTCACCTTGCATACCGGGAATAAGAAATTCAAACCCGTGTGCGGCTACCGCATGCAAATGGAGATCACCATGAACAGCATAATCCACATGGGAATCGATGTCCACAAGGATGCATGATCTTTGTGCTCCTGTTCGAACCGGTCAGGTCTTTATCGGCAGCGACACCAAGCCGGTCATCAGGCATGTGGAGAAACTTCTGAAGCTTCAACCGGAAACTGAAATCCTTTGTGGTTAAGAGTAAAACAATTGTTATGACGGAACTCCTATCCATGGTCTAAGGTCTAAAGGAAACCCCCCTGATTTGCTACGTCCACGGATCCGGTTACCATTATCCGGGTATTGTCGTATACTGGTCTCAACGTCTATGTTCTACTTGGAGCTCCCATGAATCTTTTTCCGGCCTTGCTAGCACTTGTTCTCTCCGACGTTGCCGGTGGCGTCTTCTCGTTCGGATACAAGGCGATCGTCCGGCTGAAGCAGCGGACCGGACCCTTCATCCTTCTCTATGGGCTGACCTATACGATATTCTCAGCTGTCGGAATTCTGTTGATCGGCGGAGTCTCCGCCGATCCCCATGCGTGGATCTTCGGGGTTCTCCATGGCGTCATCATGTGCATGGCGATCCTGTTCTATATCCGCATCATCGGAAAGATCCGCCTCAGCATCTCCTGGACGATCATCCAGTTCTCGATCTTCATTCCGCTGGTCACCAGCCTTCTCTTCTTCGAGAATCATCTGAGCTTGCTCTCGGTCGGTGGAACCCTGTTGATGCTGATCGCGATCATCATTTTCAGCCTGGGCAAAAAAGACCGATCTGCACAGTCTGAGGATGCTTCGGCAACCCTTGCAACCTGGTTCCTTCTCTTCTTTTCCTCGCTCTTTTCAGGATTGGCTTTCACCATCCCCATGTTGTACATGAAAACGGCCGGCACGAGTCAGCCGCTCCACCTGCTCTTCGCCAGCGGCGTCGGAACCCTCCTGTGTTCCCTGTTCTTCATCCGGAAAGAAGATTGGAAGGAGATCAAAGGGGATTGGAAGGTGGTCGGCGTCCCTTCGGTGATGAGTTTCCTGCAGATCATCAGCTGGGCGTTTCTCATGGTCGGCTTGCAGGGGATCGACGGGGCCGTCGCCTACTCGCTCAAGGGGTTCATCGGACTGCTCTGCGTCTACACCATCTCCTTCACCTTCTTCAAGGAAACCGTCGCCCGCATCGAGAAGATCGGGCTTCTCGTCTCCGTGGGAGCGATCCTGCTCATGACGGTTTCGCTCTACACTTCAGGTGCGTAGCTTCATTCAGATCCGGATCCGGAGATAGGTCCTGTCGTCAAACGAGTCGAAAGAGGGATTCAGACCCTTGGTGGCTCGATATTCCGTATACAAGAGAGGATCCTTCCGAAGCAACCTTCCGAGCTCTCTTTCGCTCTCTTCGAGGGTCGGACGGAGAAGCGGATAGCCGTCGCTGGCGAGAACGACTTCCTTCGCCTCACGCCCCAACTCGACGACGACGATCGAATCATGGTGGTCGAAGAATCCGTCGAGGGTCGGATACCCGAAGGTCGAGGTTCCGACCATCCGATTCTGGAAGGACGCCTGATGAGTCATGAACTCCGCCAACCGATCTTGAATGAGTTCAGGATGATGCAGGAGGTGTTCACGTGAAAACCCCTGAATCAGCGCTTCTTCAATGAGCATCGCCCGGTTCAGCTCCATCAACGTGTCGATCGCCTTGGTTTTGGTGTAGCGGACTCCGTCGACAAGCGCCTGGCAGTCACCGAGAATCCATATTTCCCGACGAGCGCTGCTCATCATGGCGATATAGGCGCCGGGGCGCATTCTCGGATCCTCTCCGGCAGCTTCAAGAAGATCATTGGTGACATGCCACGCTCGAATCGAATCGTTCAGGGCATGGAAGGTCTCGTCCTTCGAGGCGTTCGGGTCGAGGTTTCCCAAACACTCCAGCAGAAGGTTTTTGGCGATGACCCCGTTCGTCCGGGCTTGTCCCGAAAGAGGGTTTCTCGATGAACACCCATCGATGACCGCGGCGAAGTGTTCGCTGATGAAGAGCCCGTCCTCATTTTCAAGATCCGGTGATTTGCCTTTGCACAGTTGCTCGATGATCTTCATCCTACCGCCTCGTAGAGCAGGAGCGTGTTTCGTTCCGGGGCATTCACCGTCTCCAGGATGACGTTCGCTCCGCTTTCAGCAAGCAGGTCCAGGATGGTGTGGCGATCGAAAGAGTTCCGGTCGATCCCGTCGTGGGAATCGAGAAAGATTTCTCGCTTTCGGTCGGAAGGGTTCGAATGGACGTGGGTGGTGACGACTTTCCCCGTCGCAAGGATCTCCCTGATTCCCTCCAGGTAGTCGAACCCATAGACCTGGCTGGCGATCCACAGGTGTCCGACATCAAGGCAGAGAAATAGGTCGTCGCTCGCATTCGCGAGACTCACCATGTCTTCAGGGGTCTGAGCCAAGTAGGCGACTCTGGGGTTGAGGTTCTCCGCCGCAAGCCGAAGCCCCTTCTCTCTTGCCATCGCTCCCAATGTGACAAGCGCTGCTTTCGCCTGCTCGAAATGCTGCCGATAGACCGCGCTTTCCGGGTAATCCGCCCGGCAGATCGAGCCCTCCTTCACTCCGACATGGGGGGCGAAGTCCGACCCAGCCAACAGCTCTTCGCGCTCGGCGTTTGAAGCGGGAATCCTCATGTCGGTCACATACCCGGGATGGAGGACGACGATCTCCGCTTTGAATCGTTTTGCCGTTTCAAAGGTCCGATTCAACGCTTCGAAGCTTTCCTTCAACACCGTCTCGTCGCGCGATCCGAAATTCGGGAACATCGGCTCCGCGGGACAGCAGGCGTGGACGGAGACCACCCTGCCTGCGATGACCGATTCCACTTCGGAGAGGAATTGTCTGCTCATCCTGTAGGAGAGCTCCCATTGAAGGGAGGGAAATCGTTCCTGATGATTCCTGACCGCTTCCCGTTCGCCGAAGCCGACGAGCGAAAGACCGAGTACCCGATTCACTTCGCTTCTCCGACGACGAGGACTTTGACGCCGTGTCCTTCGATGACGCTCCGAACTTCGGGATCGATCCGTTCGGTGATCATGTAATCGACGACGTTCCAGTCGCACACCTTTGCCAGGGAGGGATGCTCCATCTTCGAGGAGTCCGCCAGGAACACCACTTTCGCGGCGCTCTCGATCATCGAACGCTTCGAATCCGCCTCGATCAGGTTCGTGCAGAAGACCCCCTGCTCGGAGAGGTACCCCGATCCCCCCATAAAGTACCAGTCGGCATGAATCTGTCGATAGAAGTCCTTGGAGAAGGATCCCATCAACCCCATGGCCGGGCGCCTCAGAATCCCCCCGGCCATCATCAGGTCGACGCTCTCGACCTCCATCAGCTCTTTCATGACCAGCAGGCTGCTCGTTACGACGGTGACGTGGCGACCTGTCAGGTGGGAGGCGATGTGCATCGTCGTCGAACCGTTGTCGATGATGATCGACTGCCCGTCCTTGATGAAGGTGACGGCGAGGCCGGCGATCGCTTCCTTTTCCTTCCGGAATTCGTGGATCGTGTTGCTGATATAGCGGGAGCTTCCCTTGTTCTCGGCGATGATCGCGCCCCCGTGGGTCCTCACCAGGGATCCGAGGGTCGCCAGCTCATCCAGATCGTTTCGAATCGTGACTTTCGAAACCCCCATCCGATTTGCCAAATCTCCGACTTGGACCGAACCATGCTCCTCCAGGAGAGCCAATATCTCGCGTTTGCGTAGTGTAGCGTTCATCTATCATCCTTCTTGAGGTAGTTTAATGGGATTTCATGGATTTGTCATCTCTTTTCTTTCTTTGTCTTTCCTATCGGAATTTGATGAATACCAACAAACATTCATGGCACAACACCCTTCAACAGGGAAAAGAAGATGATGGTTGGCAATCGAGAAAGTGGTTTCTTGTCGGCAGTCGTTCCTTGGAAATGCTCGAGGACTCATGTAAGAACCCAAGGGGGTTTACCGATGAACGGAATCAACCTTTATCGCACTCCTCTTCCAACAGCTCAATAGCATGAACCGCATAGGCAAAAGCCTCGCATGAGAAACAACTATTAGAGGGGCGTTATTTCAAAGTTGAGCTTGAAAATAATGCCCATTTCTAGTATTGTACATGTAGTCAGGGGGCAATCAAATGATACATAGGAATATTTCCAACAAATTACTAGAGCTTGTTAACCAAGTGCCTGTTGTAACGATCATTGGACCTAGACAGTCGGGAAAAACGACGTTGGTAAAACATTGTTTTCCCGAATACAATTATGTCAACTTGGAAGATCCTGTACATAGAATGTTGGCAAAAGAAGATTACAGAGGTTTTTTTGAAACGTATAAAGAGCCGGTAATCATAGATGA
>JAAZJI010000041.1 GCA_012800465.1 Spirochaetales bacterium | reverse complement strand
TCAGACGGGGATGTTCATCACCCTCTACAACCACCCGTATTACCACGACCACCTGACTCAGCTCGGGTTCGTGAAGGATGTCGACTGGACCGAACATATCGTCCGCATCCCCGAGGAACCCATCCCCCGCGTGCAGCGGATCAGCGAAATCGCCCAAAAGCGCCATGGATATCGGCTTTTGGAGTTTACCAAGAAAAAAGAGGTGATCCCCTACGCCAAGGAGATCTTCCACATGTACAACGAATCCTATGCCCACCTCTACGGGTTCTGTCCCCTCACCGACGGCCAGATCGACATGGCGATCGACCAGTTCTTCATGGTGGCCCAGCTTGATTACATCTACGTCGTGGTCGACAAGAAGGATTCGGTGATCGGCTTCGGGCTGCTGATCCCCTCCCTCTCGAGGGCGATGCAGAAGTCCAACGGCCGGCTGTTTCCGACCGGACTCTTTAGGATCCTCCGGTCCCTGAAGCGCTACGACGTGCTCGACATGTACCTGCTCGCAGTCAAGCCGGAGTATTTCGGTCGCGGAGTGAACGCCGTCATCCTGCACGAAGGCATCAAGAAAGCGATCGAACACAACGTCGTGTTCGCGAAGACCGGACCCATGTTGGAGACCAACACATTCATCCAGACGCAATGGAGAATCTTCGAGACCGAGCAGAATAAACGCCGCCGTTGCTTTAAACAGGTGTTCAAGTAGGAGAACACCCTCTTCACCGCTCATCATCCCTTTGCCTGCACCCCCCATTTCGGGAGCTAATCGATTCCATGGAATCAGGGACGGGAATCGTTTGGTGGCTTTGTAAAGGAATTGGACGAGTGCCATCGATTTTCTTCCAAGACAGTTGAAATAAAGAGAGCTACCCGACACAATACGCTTGGAGTGCATAGCCATGATTACCATCAAGCCGGTTGTTACCAGAAAAGAACGGAATGCATTTTTCGTCTTCCCCAATGATCTCTACAAGGGCAACAAGTATTTCGTTCCCTATCTCATCGCAGACGAAAAAGATACCTTCACCCCCAAAAAGAACCCCGCGTTCGAGTATTGCGATACGTGGCTCTTCCTTGCTTATAAGGATGGCAAGGTGGTGGGCCGCATCGCCGCCCTGATCAACAACAAGCTCAACGAAATGAAAGGGATGAAGCAGATGCGCTTCACCCGCTATGATGTGATCGATGATCTTGAAGTCTCCAAAGCGCTTTTTGAGGCGGTCCTCTCCTGGGGCAGGGAAAAGGGGATGACCGAGATCATCGGGCCGATCGGGTTCAGCGACTTCGATAAACAAGGCCTGCTCGTCGAGGGGTTCGACCAAGTGGGGATGTTCATCACCCTCTACAACCACCCGTATTACCATGAACATCTGACGAAGCTCGGATTCGTGAAGGATGTCGACTGGGTAGAATACAAGGTCTACACCCCCAAGGAGCTCGACCCGCGCGTCCAGCGGATCAGCGAGATCGCCCAAAAACGCCATGGATATCGGCTGCTGGAGATGAAAAAGAAAAAGGAAGTGATCCCCTACGCCAAGGAGATCTTCCACATGCTGAACGAGTCCTACGCCCACCTCTACGGGTTCTGTCCCCTCACCGACGGTCAGATCGACATGGCGATCGACCAGTTCTTCATGGTGGCCCAGCTTGATTACATTTACGTCGTGGTCGACAAGGAGGATTCGGTGATCGGCTTCGGATTGATGATCCCCTCCCTCTCGAGGGCGATGCAGAAGTCCAACGGCCGGCTGTTTCCGACCGGACTCTTTAGGATCCTCCGGTCCCTG
The DNA here is from genome assembly GCA_012800465.1 of Spirochaetales bacterium. Lineage (GTDB taxonomy): Bacteria > Spirochaetota > Spirochaetia > Sphaerochaetales > Sphaerochaetaceae > Sphaerochaeta. Next base: position 1,247 of record JAAZJI010000041.1, on the reverse strand, counting down.
AAGCGCTACGACGTGCTCGACATGTACCTGATCGCGGTCAAGCCGGAGTACTTCGGCCGTGGAGTGAACGCCGTCATCCTCCATGAAGGAATCAAGACGGCGATCGAGCGGGGCGTCGTCTATGCGGAGACCGGACCGGAACTGGAAACCAATCTGGAAGTCCAGGCTCAATGGAAAGGCTTCGAGACGGAGCAGCACAAACGCCGTCGTTGCTATAAGCAAGTAATAAAGTAGGGTATTTTCTTTGCACATCTACCTCTTCGTGCCCTATACTGACCCAAAAGGGAGGACGCCCCTGTGAAGATACAAAAGCAGCAGGCGATGCGATCGGTGCTCCATGCCCTCGCTCCGCTCTGCCTTGCGGCCATCTATCTGTTCGGATGGCGCTTCATCGCCGTGCTGGCGGCGGTGGTCGCCACCGCGGTAACGAGCGAATACCTGATGGCAAAAAAGTACAAGATGCGTATCACGGAGTCGCTCTTCGTCTCAGCAACCATCTTCGCCCTCAGCCTGCCGCCGACGATTCCCCTCTGGATCGCCGTCGTCGGCATGGCGTTCGGAATCGTCTTCGGAAAGATGGTCTTCGGCGGGTTCGGAAAGAACATCTTCAACCCGGCGATCACCGCCAGGGCGTTCATCTACATCAGCTTCGGCGTTCCGATGACGAGCAGGTTCGTCGCCAACCACTCCGGGTTTCCCGGAGGATTCGCCTCCTGGCTGAACATCGACGTGATCAGCGCGGCGACCCCGCTGGTCGCCAGGGACACCGGTCTTCTAAACCTGTTTTTGGGATTCAACGGCGGATCCTTCGGCGAGACCAGCGCCCTGCTGATCATCCTCGGCGGACTCTACATCATCTACAGGAAAAGTGCGAACTGGAAGATCGTCGTTTCCTCCCTTCTCGGATTCCTGACCATGCAGAGCATCCTCTTCTTCGCCGGGGTGCAGGTGGTGACGGAGCGGGGCGCACAGATGGTCGCCTCCCCGATCACGGCGCTTTTTACCGGATCCTTCCTCTTCGCCGCGTTCTTCATGATCACCGATCCCGTCTCCGCCGGCCAGTCGACGAACCTCGGAAGGTGGATCTACGGGGTTGCTTTCGGCATCCTTACCGTCCTGATCCGGAACTTTTCCACCTGGATCGAAGGGGTGACCTTCGCGATCCTGCTGGTGAACATGTTCGCTCCGCTGCTTGATATCCTCATCAAGGACGCCCGGGCGAAAAAGAAAGCGAAACAGGCTGGAGG
>JAAZJI010000040.1 GCA_012800465.1 Spirochaetales bacterium | reverse complement strand
CTTGAAAGAGATCCAGCGTGGGGACGCTGACCAGCGGTTTGTTCAATCCGAGGGCGAGCCCCTTCATCGTGGCAAGGGCGATCCTCAAGCCGGTGAAGGATCCCGGACCGCTGCTTGCGCAGAGGAGATCCAGTTCGGAGAGCTCGATGGAATGGTCGGAGCACATCCGTAAAAGACGGTTCAACAGCCGCTCGCTGTGGGTGTTGTTCCACACCACCGACGTCGATTCATGCCAGACCAGCCGTTCCTCCTTGTATTCGCCAAGGAAGAGGTGAGCCGTTTTCGTGGAGGTGTCGCACCCGAGGATGATCATAGCGTGCTTCCTTCGATCCGGATCTCCCGCGAGCCGTCGTCGGCGAGGGCGATCGTCACGTAGATCGTCTCGTCGGGAAGAAGCTCCTGGATCTTTTCGCTCCATTCGATCAGGGTGACCCCCTCTCCGTAGAGATGCTCCTCCCCGCCGATCAGCTCAAACTCCTCGACGCCGTCGATCCGATAGAGATCCATGTGATGGAGGGGAAGGGTGCCTTCATACTCCTGGATCAGGGTGAAGGTGGGGCTGACGATCGCCTCCCGGATTCCGAGGCTCCGGGCGACGCCCTTGGCGAAGACGGTCTTTCCGACGCCAAGCGATCCGCGCAGGGAGACGACCGCGCCCTTGCCGAGGGTTTTTCCAAGGGCGTATCCAAGCTCGATCGTCTCCTGTTCCCCGTTCGTCCGGAAGGTCATATCTCTTTGGCTCCTTTCTTCAGCTCTTCGGCGATCTCCTCGGTCCCCCGGTACTCTTCGATGATGACATCCCCCAGCGTATCGCCGCTTTGGTGGGTGTAGTCCTCCATCAGCCGCCGGATGAGAGGGTCATCCCCGTCGAGGGCACGGGCCTGTTCAAGCAGGTGGCGGGCCTCCTCCAGTTCGCCGCTTTTCAGGTGGAGGTACGCGAGGTTGCTCATGAAGGTGATGTTCTCCTCATCGAGATCCAGCGCGGTTCCCAGATAGCCTTTGGCCAGTTCCTCGTTACCCGCTTCCAAAGCGCACAGGGCCAGCTCGTTATAGATGTCGCTGCTGTGGCTTTCCAGCTCCAGGGCTTGGATGAGGGCGTTTTGCGCCTCTTCGAAGCGTTCAAGCCGCCTGAGCGCCCAGCCCTTCAGGAAACGGGCGTTCCAGATTTTCGGATATGCTTCGATGTACCGATCCAGCAAGGAGAGCGCTTCTTCCTCCTTGTTCATTCGGATCGCGTCGTACGCCTGCATGAGGCGTTGTTCGCCGGCGAGCTTCGTTTCGATCTCCTTCAGGATCTTCACCGTGTGGCGCTTTTCCTTCGATTCCTGCGCAAGACCGACGTATCGGACCAGGTAGTCCCGGGCGATCTCGACGTTCCCCTGATAGAGGTGGAAGTATCCGATTTCCTTCAGAAGCGCTTCATCATCCCCAAGGACGGACAGCCCCTCGATGAGGGTGTCCAACGCCTTCTGCTGGTAGAGGTCGTAGGTTTCACCCTTGCTCGAATCTTCGGTCGCCCGATGGCCATACAGGGTGGCCAGATTGATGTAGGTGACGGATTGGGGGCTGAGGTGACAGACGGTGAGAAAGAGCTCTTCGGCGAAGGCGAGGTTTCCTTTTTGCTGCTGCGCGATCGCGGCGATCGTCAGCTCTTTTGCCGCATCGGGCTGGGCGGCCAGCACGAAATCCCGATAGTACCGGGCGTGCTGATGCTCGGGGTCATAGGCCAATACTTTCAGCATCCCGCTGACGATCCGTTCGATGGTGATCGATCGTTCATCGGTCGGGGCGGCGTCATCGGCCAGGGCGACGGGGAGTCGGATCGCCGGGTCGATCGTGAATGATCCGATCTTCCTTCCCATCGAAGGGGGGAGGGAGATGAAGATCACATGGTTCAGGTCTTCGTGCATGCGGAATCGCTCCATAAAAAAATCCTGCGGTGCCGCAACCGAAGAACGCTCTTGAACCTGTGGTTCAAGGGGGACACCAGTTGGGCTGAAAATTCTGTTCCGTTAAACCCCGAAGGCGTTGGATCAATGCAAAACAGCTATACCGCGTCCCGGTTGTGTAAGTTGAGCCAAGAGACTTTGTCTCCAGGCGAACACCGCAGGAATACTTACAATGATCGTCAGGTGACATCCACCTGATACCATGGTACTACAGGAACGGGTTTTGGGAAAGAGGGACAAAAATGGGACCCGTAGGCCCGGTGCCTCGAATATAAGAATTCCGAGAGTAATCGAAAATGAATTATTCCATAGGGGGAAAGTTGTGGTTTAATGGGTAGAAGAATACAAGAAGGAGAAGGCGGAGAGAAAGCCTGATTTTTTGCAAGGTCAAAAACTTTCTCTCCCCCAAAACCGTATGAGAACAATAGCACCACATAGGGCCAATTGCAATATCCTGACCTTCCGCCCGTGAGGAGGGACAACGGCAAGCTGCTGTGTCCTGCTTGCGG
>JAAZJI010000039.1 GCA_012800465.1 Spirochaetales bacterium | reverse complement strand
AAGGAGCTTCCGGTTCAGGAACGCAAGCTCTACGACACCGCGCTGCGGCTGTTGATCGATGAATGTTCGATCTCCCTTGAAAAGGACAGGAAGGAGATCGAAATGATCGTATTCGGTCGGCTGGAATCGTGATATATGGCAATTCCATCTCACGCGGTCATCGTCACCGCTGCCGGCAGCAGTGACCGATTCAACGAAAACAGGGAACTCGGCGTCAAGAAGGAATATCTCGCTCTCGACGAACACACGGTCCTCTATCGGAGCGTCCGCCCGTTTTTGGGCATTCCGAACTGCCGGGCGATCATTGTAACCCACCCCGAGGGGATGGAAGATCAGTGCGCGGTGGCCTTGGAGGACCTCCTGGAGCAGAACCTCGTGCCGATCATTCTGGCCAAAGGCGGCAAGAACCGCCAGGAGTCGGTTCTGAATGGACTTGAACTGCTGAGCACCCTTTCGCTTTCGATCGAGTACGTGGCGATCCATGACGGGGCCCGCCCGTATGTGAGCGAAGAGCTGATCATCACGACGCTGGCGACCGCCACGGTCTTCGGCGGAGCGGTTCCCGCTCTTCCGGCGACCGATGCGATCAAGACGATCGATGAGCATGGACGGATCGTCGGCCACGGCGACCGCAAACAGACCGTCGGGGTGCAGACCCCCCAGATCTTCCGCTATCCGGAGATTCTGGAAGCCCATCGCCGGGCGGCCGGGACCACCAATACATACATCGACGACACGGAGATCTTCACCGACTATAATCAGCGGGTCGGCATCTGCGAGGGAGAACGGACGAACATCAAGATCACCTACCTCTCCGACATCCCCGATGCCGAGAATCAGATCGAGCGCTATCTTTCCGACCTGGAGGAGGGCAGGAGGCAGGCACGGATACACGAAGCGTTCGGACAAGCCCTTTCACAGGCGAAACCGGGGAGGATGGGATGAGAATCGGAAGCGGCTGGGATATCCATCGGCTTGAAGAAGGGGCGACGCTCGTCCTCGGCGGGGTGGTCATCCCTTCAGCCAAAGGGCTGGTCGCCCACAGCGACGGGGACGTGCTGATCCATGCGATCATCGATGCGATTCTCGGAGCGCTGGCGAAAGGCGACATCGGGACCCACTTTCCCGATACCGACCCCCGCTTCAAAGGAGCGTCCTCGGTCGACCTGCTCGACCACGTGGTGACAAAGCTCCTTCCCCCCTACTCGATCGGCAACATCGACACCACGATCATCCTCAAGGAGCCGAAGCTCCGGCCCCACGTCGATTCGATCCGCTACAGCCTGGCGGACCTCCTCGAGGTTCCGATCGACCATGTCTCGGTCAAGGCGAAGACCGCCGAAGGTCTGCTCGGCGAACTTGGAACCGGCGACGCGATCGAAGCGCATGCAACGGTTCTGTTGACAATCAAGGGGTAAAAACTTATAGTGTTGCCTACGCCCAGATGGCGGAATTGGTAGACGCACTAGGTTCAGGTCCTAGCGGTAGCAATACTGTGCAAGTTCGAATCTTGTTCTGGGCATGGAAGGCAGACCTCATCATCGGGTCTGCCTTTT
>JAAZJI010000038.1 GCA_012800465.1 Spirochaetales bacterium | reverse complement strand
TCGAGGTCATCATTGAAATCCATCGCATAGAGCGTCTGGATCGCAAGCTCACGGGCTTTGTGTCTGCTTCTCATGCTTCCTACTTGTACAGGATCCGGACCGTCGCGCTCTTCCTCAGCTCTTCGACCAGCGAGTTGACCGCCTTAACGTAGAGCTCCTGCCGTTTGGCGATCTGCAGCTCGGATGTGATGTAGGAGCGGATCGTCATCGGATTGTTCGGGCTGATCACATCATCCAGGGCGAGGATCTTCGTCTCGCTGTAGACCAGCACCTTGAGGATGTGATAGCCGGTGTTCGACTCGACCACGCCGCTGGTCTCCCCGACGTCCAGGCTGAACGCCGCCTCGAAGAACGAGTCGCCGAGGCCGAGGCGGGCGTCCTCATTGTCCATCGTAAGCCAGCCGATGTCTCCCCCTTTGCTTTGTGACGGAGTGTCCCGGGAGTACTCGACGACCGCCTTCTCGAAGGAGAGCGTTCCGGTTCTGATCTTGTTCGCCACATCTTCGAGCAGAGCCCTGTTGGAGGCGTTCACCCCGCTTTCGGAGGAGAACGGGATGAAGATGTGGGAAAGCTTCACCGTCTCGGGTGAAACGAACTGGGTCCGGTTCTTCCGGTAGAACGAAGAGACCTCATTCTCCGAGACCACCGGCTCCTCCTTCAGCACATCCCCTTTCTTCAGCTGCACGTAGGAATCGACCAGCAGCTGTTCGCCGATCAGGTTCTTGTACGCGTCGACCGACCCGAAATTGTTGACGATGATCTGATCGAACTCCTCGCCGGTCAGGGTCGTTCCGTAGCTCTGTTCGATCGAAGCCTTCTGGTTCTTGTAGGCGCTCTCGATCATCGTGGAAGTGATCACCACCCCGTCCCGCTCGGCGCCTTGGCGGAAGAGCTCGTTGTTGATCAGAAGATTCAGCACCTGGAGCGGATCGACCGAGGAGGGATCCTGGGTGGCCGCCCGGTACTTTGCGACCTCGGCATCCAGATCATTCATGGAAATCTGAACGGTCTTGGTCAGGCGGACCGTGGCGGCGGGGCTGCTGATCGGAGCGGTGAAGACCATGGTGGTGGTCATGAGGATCAGAATCGTCAAAGATATGAAGCGTTTCATATGCGAACTCCTACAAATGATAATCAAATCCGGCGAAAAAAGGTGACCTTCAGATCCTAACCCGCTTGCCGATCGCCTTGGCGAGCTCGGGCTTCTTGATCATTTCGCTTTTCTTGAGGAACATCCCCTCCTTCTCCATCGCCTTCATCAGCGCCTGGAGAGTCTTCATCGGACGGAGCCCTCCACCGGTGATGAACGCCATGCAGCGCTTGCCGCTGAGCGAGCCCGCTCCCTTGAGGAAGGTGGAGACGACTTCGGGGATCTTCCCTCCGAAGAACGTGGTATTGTTCGTTCCGACCACCAGATAGTCGTAGAAGGAGACGATCTTCCCGGCTTCCAGATTCATGTCGATCAGATCGACCCGATGGCCCTGGCTTTGGATTCCTTCGCTCAGGGCTTGGGCGATCGACTTCATCCGATCATCGTTCTTTTGACGTGAACCGTAGAGAATACCGACATTCATACCATCCCCCTTGGAAACAGAAGCCGACCGCATCGAGTGCGGCCGGAGAGATCGGGAGCGACACTCCTCGATGGGTGCAGCCTCTTAATTGCCTGCATCCCACCATTCGGTGGTCTGTTGGACCTGCTCGGTGGTGACCGAATCAAGAAGCCGGTCCTGGCTCGGCGACTTGTTGATGAATGCGACAAGCAACGCGAGAATCAGAAAGAGCGCCGCCAGCACTCCGGTGGCTTTCGTCACTACGCTGCTTGTTTGTGAACCGAAAGCTGTTTGGCTTCCTCCACCGAAAATACCACCGAGACCCTCGCTCTGCTCATCTTGGATTGCAACCAGGAAGATCAATAAAAGACTCACGATGATAAAGAGAATCAATATGATTACACTTAAAACACCCATTGGAATTCGTATCTCCTTACTTA
>JAAZJI010000037.1 GCA_012800465.1 Spirochaetales bacterium | reverse complement strand
TACCGATGCTGATAAGATATAAACAAGATGACCAGGGCAACACCCTTCCGATCGCCAACATCTATACCCAGGCGGAACACAAGATCGAAACCCGGAACATCGACCGCGATGCTCTGTGGGTGATCAGGAAGCTCCAAGGCAGCGGGGCGGAAGCCTACCTCGTCGGAGGGGCGGTCCGCGACCTGATGCTCGGCAACACGCCGAAGGATTTCGACATCGCCACCAGCGCCTCGCCGCGGCAGGTCCAGCGGCTCTTCTACAACGCCCGGATCATCGGCCGGCGCTTCAAGCTGGTCCACCTGATCTTCAAGGACAAGGTTCTGGAAGTATCGACGTTCCGCAGCGGCGAGGAGGCGGAGGACGGATCGAACAACGTCTTCGGATCGATCGAACAGGACGCCAAGCGGCGAGATTTCTCCATCAACAGCTTCTACTACGATCCTTCCAACGGCCAGCTGCTGGACTTCAACAACGCGATGGAGGATATGAGGAAAAAGCGGATCAGCAGCGTGATTCCCCTGGAGGAGTCCTTCACCGAAGATCCGGTTAGGATGGTCCGGGCGGTGAAGTACGCAGTTCTCACCGGCTTTTCCCTGCGCTTCACGCTCCGCGTCGCGCTGAGAAGATACGCTCCGGAGCTTTCACGGATCTCCTCCTCCCGCTTGACGGAGGAGCTTGCCAAAATCCTTTCAAGCGGTCATGCCGAAGAGATCTTCGAGGGGCTCGACCGCTACAAGATCCTTCCCTTCATGATGCCGGCGTTCACCATCTACTGCTCCTATCCGCAGGTCAAGGAGAGCATCAGGGAGCTGGACAGCCGGGTTCAGGCTGCTAAAACGAACAATGGGGAAGAGATCGAATTCGCTGAGATGCTCAAGGCGCTCGTCGATCCCCTGATCGTCTTCAGCGACGCTTCGATGAGTCCGGCCAACCGCTTCAAGGAGACCTTCCGCCAGATCAAGGTGCTGATAAGCCCGATGACCCCCTCCAACTACGATGTTGAGCTCGCCGCTCAGCGGATCCTCGCCGAGCGGGGCTTCCGGACTCCCCGGAATGCGGTCCGCCGACCGCCGCAATCCAAACGGCGGGGCGGGACGAGTCCGAAGACCAGGCCCGCAACGACCCAGAAACGGAAAAGACCTCCGACGAAGCAGCGGAAAGAGGCTTAACCCCACTCCTCGATCTCGATATGCACGCTGAAGACGAAGATTCCGCCATATCGCTCCAATGAGTCGGCGATATACTCCTGGAGCTCCCTCAGACTCGTGGTGATCTGATGGTGGGAGGGAACCCGGAGGTTCACCTTCAGCGCATAGCCGTCGCTTTCGCTGAGGATATGGACCGCGGTGACCCGGATCTGGCTGTCGAACTGGTCGAGACAGTGGGCGACCATCTGGGTCAACGCCGATTCGCTGACGGAGGTCTTGGCGTATTTGGAGAACTCCGGCCGGACGATCGTCTTTTCAAAGCCGGCATTCTGCTTCTTGAACACCTTGGACTGTCTCGGTCTTCGGAACACCCGCATCGAGTCGTAGACGATCTGGGGGTAGGTGCGGGTGATTTCGATCGAGGGGACGGGAATGACGTGCTTGCCTTCCGCGTAGCGGATCCGCATCGCCGTCTCGATCTGCTCCTTGGTGGCGATATCCTCGATATGGAAGATCCGTTCCGGCGGTTGCAGCTCCAGGCGTTCGGCGATCTTGTACACCATCTTCTCGCTGGTGCCGATGATCAGGATCCTATGGACTTTCTCCTTCTTGAGCGCGGTGAGGACCTGGAGGTGATGGTCTTCATCACCGAAGACGGCGGTCCTGACCGCCGCAAGGACATGTTCCTCCCGCTTGGCGGATTTGCCGGCGATGATCCGATCTCCCTTGATGAGGAGCCCGTCGTCGATGATGTAGTCGATATGGTGTCGCTCTGCAAGGATCTTGGACCGAAAGGATTTGCCCGTACCGCTTTTTCCGACCAGAGCATAGACCTTCGTTCGCTTCAACTTCCAGAACGCGTATTTAAAAATACGATTCATAGTTTCCATTATACTGAAATTCCTGTACAATAGAACAGCCTTTGTAGAAAGTACCGAACAGAATATCAGGTTCGTGATAAGGAGCGTTTCATATGCAAGCAGTACCTACGTTCAGAAAGGGTGGAGTCCACCCGCCTGACCAGAAGGTATTCAGCCGTGAGCAGGAAATCGTGCGCCTGCCGATGCCGGGCGAGCTCGTCGTAGCGCTCTCCCAGCATCTGGGGGCCCCTGCAAAACCCCTCAAGGCGAAGGGGGACACGGTTGAGCGGGGAGAGAAGATCGGCGAATCCGTCGGCTTCATCAGCGCCGATGTCCACTCGCCGGTCAATGGGACGAT
>JAAZJI010000036.1 GCA_012800465.1 Spirochaetales bacterium | reverse complement strand
TGCATCAATAAGTCTGCTGAGTAGATCAAAGTATCGTATGTACCTTGTCCTCCTACTGAGCCTACAGGCCGAGGCCCCGATTGCACAACCTAGGTAAGTGGTTCCACTCTTCGGTCCACCATGAATTTATGGTAAAAAAAACTGCAAGGCGTTACCCTTGCAGTCTATCGGGCTGAGTGGATTTGAACCACCGACCCCATGTCCCCCAGACATGTACGCTAAACCCCTGCGCTACAGCCCGTCAATGAACGAAGCGAACCTTAGCACGTAACGATCGGTTTAGTCAATTGAGCGATTTTTGTCTGGATATCTCCTCCCATGTGCTGTACCATGAACACATACCGTGGCGAACGGGGCATCTCCGATGAGACGGGACGGGGGGAATGGTATGGAGGATTCGTCAATGGACACCAAGGCGCGATTGGCGGAATCGTTGAAAGAGCTGATGGCTGAGGAGCCGTTGGACAAGATCACCGTGAAGGAGGTCGTCCAACACTGTGGTGTCAACCGGCAGACCTTCTACTACCACTTCCGGGGCATGGGCGACCTTCTGGATTGGATGTTCGACCATGAAGGGGCCGAGTTCCTGAAGATGAATCCGGTCTACGATTGCGATGATGAAGGGCAATCCGTCATGAAGATGGTCTGTAGCTACCTTCTGGACCACAAAAGCGGTGTGCAGTCGATCTACCATTCGATGGGCCGGGACCGCTTGTGTCAGTATCTCCTCAGAGAGTTCGACAAGATACTGGGCAGAATCGTCATGCTTCGAACCATCGGCCACCGGATCGATGAGTCCGATCTGACCACGATCATCAATTTCTACAAGCACGCGTTCGTCGGGGTGATGCTCGACTGGGTGGAAAGCGGGCTGCCGGGAACGCCGGAAGAGGCCGTCGTCCGCTATCAACCTCTGCTGAAGGGGATGTTCGAGGCCACGATGGAGAAAATGGTCTGAACTCGGCAAGAAAGCATACTTGATGATTTGATGGTGATGGCGTACACTGATTCAAACATTGGGCAAATAGTAAAGAGAGTGTGTCATATGAACGTGAGAAAGAATCTAATGAAGCGGAACGTCCTGCTTGCGATCGTCTTGGGCGTGATCCTCGCTTCGGGGTACGCGTATCAATTCTCCCCGTTGGAGCAGACGTTCCAGCCTTCGGGGGCGGAGTCCTCCAAGACCTATACGATTGTCAACGATTCAAACGATTCGATCGCGATCAGCATTTCCGCCTTGACTCGGGACCAGGATGCACAGGGCAACGAGATCAACACTCCCGCTGATGCATATTTCTCGATCGTTCCGAACAAGCTCGTCGTTCCGCCCCAATCCAGCTGGGTCGTTCGGGTCCAATACCGCGGTCCCCAGACGGTTACGACCGAACTCGCCTTCCGGCTGAAAGCGGAACAGATCCCGTACTCCCAGGGGCGCGCCTCCACGGATAAGGGGATGTTCAACTTCCTCTACATCTACACGACCAGCCTCTATGTCCAGCCGTCCCGAGTCGTCGAAAGCGTCGCGGTGCGCTCGGTCGTTCCGAAGGCCCTCGAGGATGGCTCGCCCGGGCTCGCCGTGACGGTCTCCAACCTCGGTACCGTCCACCAGCTTCTGATCGCGGCGACGTTGGAAGTCCGCGACAACAGAGGGAACTCCGTCGTCCTTGAAGGCCAGGATGCCCTTGGAACCCTGGATGGAATGAACCTGTTGGCGCGCAAGTCCGTGACGAAGACGATTCCGTGGCCAAGCGGTTTGTCCAGCGGACCGGGAGTAACCTATCAGGCAACGATCAAGTACACCAAATAGCGCACCACCTTCCAAAGCCGAAGGGTTTCGCGATGGGCAGAAAAACCAGTAAGACCGCAGTTTTTCTCGGAATGCTTCTGAGTATCGGGGTATTGATTCTTGCGTTCTTCCTCTACCATTTCATGACGAGACCCCCCCGACGGCCCGCTCCCCCGACCGAGGAGCGGATCGTCGTCAGCCCCGTGAAGGAGGTGCTTCCGCCTGCCCCCGGTGTCGTCATTGAAATTGAAGAAGAGCCGGTCTCCGAGCCTCGTTTGCCGACGGATGAAGAGGTTCCGATCGTTCTCGCCGAGGAACCTCCCGCCTATCCCTTCGGGATCGTTCCGATCGTGAAGAGCGATGACGGCAGTCCCTCCTTCGACCTTGTGATCGTCCACACCAACGACGTGCTGGGGAATCTCTACACTGAGAACGGAGGGCTCGGGCTTGCCCGGCTGTCGACCCTGCTGAAGATGGGAAGGGGTGTCTCCGACAACCTGCTGCTTCTCAACACCGGTACGTTCGGTCCGCTCTCTTCGGAGCATGCCGAAGTCCTTCCCCTGGTGATCGACGAGATGGGGTATGACGCCTATCTGCCGTTTGAGATCGACGGGACGAGGACGGCCCGTTCGCTTGCGATCAACGCCTTGGACGAGGAGGGGCGATTCGTCGTCCAGCCGTATCAGCTCTACGTCTACAACGACTTCGTCGTCGGGGTGGTGGGGGTGGTGGGTCCGAAGGAGATTCCATCGGTCACCTTCGATTCGGATGTGGTACTTTCGAACGCCCAACATGCGGTGGACCTGGCCCATACCTTCGTCGACTACCTGATCGTGCTGACCGACCTCGGGGAAGGCCCGTTCTCTTCGACCGATCTGGCCGAGTCGGTTGATGGGATCGACCTGATCATCGACGGAAACGGGGATGAGACCGTCCTGGATGTCAACGACACCCTGATCGTCCGGGGTGGAGGGATGCTGCAATCGGTCGGAGGCCTGGTCCTCACGGTCGTCGATGGCGAGGTGATGCTGACCCAGCTGCTCTCCTTCGCCGCCGAGGATCTGCTCAATCCGGCCGGAAGCGAGGTTCTTCAGGCGTACGGGGAGCTTGCCGAGCGTCATGGGACACCGCTTCCCGGAGAGATCGACGAGGATCCTGCGATCGTCGCCCTGATCGGCACCCTGACCGAAGAGCCCGCCGGTCCGCCGCCCCCGCCGTTCGTCTTCGATCCGATGGTCTTCTCCCAGGAGGAGTACGACCTCTTCCAGCCGGCGGCGACCGAGCCGTCGCCCGAAGACGATGATTTCTGGGCGGACTTCTTCGTCGTCGGCGAAGACAGCCTCATGGCGTATGACGACGGGATCTACTACTTCCGCCTCTTCGTCAACGAGGATCTCCTTGGGACGATCGAGATCCATTTCAAAGGGAAGGAGCGGCTGATCAGCGTGGAGGACCTGCGCTACTACGTGCTCGAGCACCTCACCAACGAAGCCAGGATCCGGATCTTCACCGGCCTGGTGGATTTCGTGACCCCTGACGAGCTGGAGCGCAGAGGGGTCGAGACGGTGTATGATGAACAGGCGTTCACCCTCCACCTGACCTTCTCGATCGAGGATATGCCCGAACGGATCCTCAGCCTTTCCTCCGCCACGATCAACCGCCGGGAACAGTATGCGATCAGCGGGGCGATTCCCCTGAAGCCCCAGTGGTTCAGTCTGGCGGCGAACCTCAACCTGTTCGGCCAGGTGGAATATCCCGACGAT
>JAAZJI010000035.1 GCA_012800465.1 Spirochaetales bacterium | reverse complement strand
TACATGAGTTGATGCGTAAAAGCGAGAACATTCGTAAGGGCAATCAGAGTGGTCGATACTACCTCTTTTCCAAATCCGGTTTCACCAAGGAGCTCATCCGGCAAAGCAAGGAGAGAGAAGAAGTGGTTCTCGTGTCATTGGATGATTTGATGAAGTGAATCTGATCCCATTTTCTTCCACAAGGACTTGAGAGTAACACTCCAGCAAATCGGAGTCGATCACGGAGGATTGTTCGAACGTCAGGATGATGTGTGCTCTGTGGCGTATTGGTACCAGGACCATCCACACACCCCATTCCCGGCCTTGTTGGATGTTCAGGAGCGTTGGCCGCGATAGCAAGAATGAGGGAGTCTTTGCAGGTTCTCTCCTCAAGAGCAAATCTTGTTGGTTCTCATGCAAGCGACCATACATCCCCTCCCAACCAAGGTTGAAACTCGATGGGCTTCAAGAATCGCATTCCCTTGATGATCCGATGATGGGGAATCAGCATGAGGTGCTTCCGTCATCTTTGTTTTTGATGCAATTCCGCGTATGATGGGAAAGAACATGAAATACCGGAACGAAGATGTTCCTCAGGCATCGGTTTGAAAGGAAGGCATCATGAGAGGATGGTTTCAACAAGGACGCCGGATCACCGCGGTCGGCAGGATCGGAGATTTCATTCAGGAGCTGAAACGGACCTATGTCCATGACGAACTGGCATTCACCGCAACCCAGCACACCTGTGATGAGCGATTGCCCCTGATCGATACGTTCGATCTTGAGCGGTTGCCGATCAGGGAAGGCGAGAAGTGGGGAAGCGCCTGGCAATCTTCATATTTCGTCCTCTCCTGCGATCTGCCAAAGGAGTATGAAGGCAAGGAGCTGGCGGTCCGGCTCAATCTGGGCGGAGAGATGCTTGTGTATTCCGAGAACGGCACTCCGCTCTACGGGCTCACGAGCTACAGCCATTATGAGAAAGACTATCTGAAGGATGTTCACCGGATAGGATTCCGCAAAGGGAAGGTCACCCTCTACGTGGAGGTCGCGGCCAACGACCTGTTCGGCATCGAGCGCGATGAAAAGAAGCTCGATCGCTCGGGGGAGCATCCCGAAGGGGTCTGGAACGGGGTGTTCACCTACGCCAGGATTGGAATCTTTGACGACCGGCGGTGGAAGCTCTACCTGGCCGGCGAGTTCCTGTTTGACCTGTACCAATCGATCGACAAGGATTCTCCACGTGCGATCCGGGTGCTTGGAGCCCTGCTGGATGCGGCGCTCATCTACCCGGTCCGGGGAACGGAAGCCGCCTTGTCCGCCCTGACCGAAGTCCTCGACAAGCCTGCCGTACCATCCGCACTGTCGACCACGGCGGTGGGGCACGCCCATATCGATACCGCCTGGCTCTGGCCGATTGCGGAAACGCACCGGAAGGTAACTCGGACATTCGCGAGCCAGCTCCGAAATCTTGAGCGATATCCCTCCTATCTCTTCGGAGCTTCGACTCCCCAGCACTACCGGTGGGTCAAGGAAGAGCACCCGGCTCTCTATTCGGAGATAAAGAGTGCGGTTGCTTCAGGACGGTGGGAACCGTTGGGGGCGATGTGGGTCGAGCCGGATTGCTCATTGGTGTCGGGCGAATCACTGGTTCGCCAGATTGTGGAGGGAAAGCGGTTCTTCAGAAAGGAGTTCGGGGTCGATGTGAGGAACTGCTGGATTCCGGATGTATTCGGATATCCCGCCTCCTTGCCGCAGATCTTGAAAAAAGCCGATGTTCCATATTTCCTGACTCAAAAAATATCATGGAACGCCCATACCCGATTCCCCCATGAAACCTTTTTATGGGAGGGAATCGACGGGTCGCAGGTGATAACGCACTTTCTTCCGGAGCGCACATACAACTCGGGCGGAAGAGCCGACGGCCTGATCCGGGCGGAGCGCGGATATCTGGAGAAAGATCGTCTTGATGAATTCCTCACTGCGGTAGGGATTGGAGACGGGGGAGGCGGACCGAAAGATGAGCATATAGAACGTATTATTCTGGCTGAAAACCTGGAAGGAGTTCCCAAATCCTCCTTTGGCCGGGTTGATGAATTCTTTGATCGGCTGCAAGCTGCAAGAGAGCTCCTGGATGTGTATCGAGGCGAGCTCTATCTGGAGCTTCATCGGGGAACCTTGACGACCCAGGCGCGTACGAAGAAGAACAACCGGATCTTTGAAGAAGCGGTTCGGGTCATCGAGTCCCTGTTCGCAACACAAAAGCACTATCCCCGAGAAGCGATCAGGCAAGTCATTCGAGATGGTCTGATGCTGCAGTTCCATGATATTCTTCCGGGGTCGAGCATCGGAATGGTGTACAGGGAGGCGGATGCTTTGTACAGAACGATGTTTGAAACCCTCGGGGAGCTCATCGTCGAGTATCTTGAGGACAACGAGATCGCCTGGAGGTTCATATCGTCTTCGTTTTTTACCCAGGATCGCGGTATTGATCGATCGACCCGTCTTTCGATCTATCGATTCAACGATTCCGACGACATGCGCCTGGTCAAGCTGGAGGGGTTGGAAACGGACGGAAAATCCTACATGCTCGATGGAAAATATCCTCTTACGCAGTTCGGGGATTCTCATTGGCTCTATCTTCCGCTCACCCGAAAAGGGTGGAATTCCTTCGTTCTTGGCGAACGGACCCCGGAGAGGGTCTCCAAGGACTCGCTGATCCTTGAAAACGATCATATCACGTATGAGTTCGATTCAAACGGACGGATCGTGAAAGCGGTCGACAGGATGACCGGAAGAGATTGGATGCATGGCAGGGCGGGCAACGCATTGCGACTCTATGCCGATACTCCTCAAAAATGGGAGGCCTGGGATATCGATTATTATTATCGATATCAGGAGATCGAGACTCTTCAGGCGGTGGAGCACCGATATCTTGTGGACAATGAATCATTCGCCGCGCTTCGATTTGTGTACAAGACCGAATGTTCGACGATTCTCCAGTACGCGATACTACCGAAACAGGGGCGGGAAATCTATTTTAAAACACACGCCGACTGGAATGAATGCCGGAAGCTTCTGCGGGTGGAGTTCCCTGTCGATCCCATGGTCGAGTGGGCCTCGTGCGATATACCCTATGGACTTCTCAAGAGAAAGACCCACATTCAGGATGAACAGGATTTTGCCCGGTTCGAATTTGCCGCCAGGGGATTTGTGGATGTCGGAGACGGCAAGACCGGCGCCGCGCTGCTTTCCGATTCCAAATACGGGTATTCATGCCGGGACGGAGCGCTTGGAATGAGCTTGCTGAGGGCTCCGCTCGATCCCGACCCGTTCGCGGATCTCGGAGAGCACTCATTCGTGTACGCATTCTGTCCGTATGATGACAAGCCCGATCATGTTCGCGGAATCTCCGATGCGCTCAATGCTCCCGACATCGCAGTGTTTGCCGAAGAACCGATATCGGTTGACTCACAGCCGCTCGCCCTGGAAGGCTCAGGAGTGGAGCTGTCGGTGCTGAAGCAGGCGGAAACAAGCGCCGCGTTGGTGTTTCGAGCGGTCGAGTCGGGCGGGCAAGAGCGCCTTGTCATGCTTCGGTGTGATTCTTCTTTGGTGTTCAATGAGGCCGACTTGCTGGAAGATGTCATTTCAGACAAGGAGTATCGGAACGGAGATCTTCTCGAGTTTAGACCTTTCGAGATCAGAACCTTTGTACAGAACCTCAGGTAGCCGGAGCAAAGAGATCGACCAACTCCCTTGACGTTCCTTTCCATTCTTCGCATAATGACACGGTAATCACACCGCGGGGCTTTGCCCCTCAGGAAGGAGCTCTACAGTGCCTTGTGGACGAAAAAGAAAAAGACATAAGATTGCCACGCACAAGCGGAAGAAGAAGCTGAGAAAGAACCGTCACAAGAAAAAGAAATAGGTTCG
>JAAZJI010000034.1 GCA_012800465.1 Spirochaetales bacterium | reverse complement strand
TCCTGCACCTGGGTCTTGTCCGCTCCCCCATACCCCACCACCGAGCTTTTTATCACCGGGGGGCTGAAGAAGCGGATCGGGATCTTACGCGCGGTCAGTTCATGCATGATCGATCCGATCACCTTCGCCACGGGAATCGCGCTGGAGATGTTCTTGGCGAAGAAGATATCCTCGATTCCGCATATAGTAACCTCATGCTCGCCGGCGAGCAGGCCGATCTGTCGGGCGATGAAGTGGATCCGACTGCTCGGATCCTCGCCGGTAGACGTCCTGACCACCCCATATGAAACAAGCCGGGTGCGTTGCCGTGTCGCTTCGACAACCCCCCAGCCTGTTTGGGCGAATCCGGGATCGATTCCAAGAATGCGCATCCCCTTACTCTTCATCCTCGAAGCCGTCCGGAATCTCGAGGTTCGAGAAGACCTGCTGGACGTCATCCAGCTCTTCCAGCCGTTCCAGGATCCTCAGGACCTTCCGGGTCCGTTCGTCATCAAGCTCGACGGTCGTATCGGCGATCTTCGCGATCTCCGCGCTCTCCTCCTCGAACCCCGCTTGCTGGAGCGATTCGAGGACGTTGGCGAAGTCCCCGGGAGCGGTATACACCTCGATCATCCCGTCCTCGTGAACCACGTCATCCGCTCCATGGTCGAGGGCCGCTTCGAAGATCTCCTCCTCGGTGTACTTCTGATCGTCGTAGATGATCATTCCTTTCGTCTGGAACATGTAGGAGACCGAGCCGGTGGTGCCGAGGGTGCCCCCGCCCTTGGTGAGCGTCGAGCGGACTTCGCTGGCGGTCCGGTTCTTGTTGTCGGTGAGGGTGTCGATGATGATCGCCACCCCGCCGGGGGCATATCCTTCATAGGTGAGTTCGTAGAAGACGGCGTTCTCCAGTTCGCCGCTGCCCTTCTTGATCGCCCGGTCGATGTTGTCCTTCGGCATGTTCTCGGATCGGGCCTTCAGGATCGCGGTCCTGAGCGCCGCGTTGGAATCGGGATCGGGGCCGCCGTTCTTGGCGGCGACGGAGATCTCCTTGATCAGTTTCGTGAACTTCTGACCCCGGGCGGCGTCAGCAGCTCCCTTCTTGCGTTTGATGGTCGCCCATTTACTATGTCCGGACATCGGGGAACCCCTTTGATGGTATAAGAATTCTTGTGGTCAAAACCTACCACAACCACTGGGACCGGTCAAGGGCTTCCGGAATCGACGCGAAAAACCGCAGGAGGATCGCATCGAGGACCATGAAGCCATGTTCTGTCAATGAAAAGAATTGGTCCGCTTCATCATACCATGTCGAATCCAAGGTGGCAACGACCCGGTCGAAGAGGGAGGAAAAATCGTGTCCGGTCCGCTTGAGGAAAGAGGCTTTGTCGATCCCCCGGCGGGTCCTGAGGCCAACCATGAGCTCCTCTTCGATCCGCTCGACGGTGGTGAGCACCTCTTTCTCATATCCGGTGAAGGGCTCTTCCCGGGCATAGGTCCGAAGATCCTGCTCCTGCAGATGATGCACAAGGGTGCCTGCCTCCCAGGTCGTCGAAGCGGCGCCGCTGCCCAGGCCGAGACAGGTGCCGAGCTTCCAATAGATGAGGTTGTGTTGGCTGTACCTCCCTTCCCGGGCGAAGTTCGAGACCTCGTAGTGTTCATATCCCAGCTCCTTCAGATAAGCCCAGAGCTCGTATAGCAGGGAGGCCTGCTCGTCATCGCTCATGAAGATGCCCCCCTGTTCGAAGAGGCGGCTGCCCTCCTCGACGGTCAGACAATACAGACTGATATGGTCGGCCGCACAGAGCTTGAGCACCCGGTCCAGATCCCTTCGAAGATCGCTAATCGTCTGGCCGGGAATCGCGACGATCAGATCCACGGAGAGTTCGACATCGTATGCATCATGAATGCGTTCGGCGAGACGGAGGGCCCGCTCGTTGGCCGACGAGGCGGTGTTCCGCCCGATCCGTCGCAGGAACCGGTCATCCATCGACTGGATGCCGATCGAAAGGCGGGTGAGCAGCCGGTCTTCGAACAGGGGGAGGAACTCCTCGGTCAGGGTCTCGGGGTTGATCTCCATCGTCACTTCCCGCGGCCTGCCATGGGTGTGGATGAGTTTCAGCAGTTGAACCAACCGCTCGACGCCCAGAAGTCCCGGGTTTCCTCCTCCGATATAGACCGTGTCGAAAGACAGTTCCTGTTCGTCCACGAGAACGGAAAGCTCGGCAAGCAGGCGCTTGTGATACGGTTCAACCAGAGAAGCGTTCTCATGATACACCTCGGAATAGAAGGTGCAGTATGCACACCGACTCGTACAGAACGGGATATGGATATAGAGGGAACCCATCAGGCGTCGCCCATCGGGCGGATCCGGGAAGGGGGCCAGAAGCGGAAGACGACGCTGCCGTTGATCGTGCTCTGGTCGACCGGGCCGAAATAGCGCCCGTCGCGGCTGTCATCGCGGTTGTCGCCAAGGGGAAGAATCGCATTTTTGGGAACATAGGTGCCGCGGCGGTAACGGCTTGCTTCGGACCGTAGGTTCAGATCCGTCGGGTCGAGGAGGTGCCGGGTCGCGGTCCGTGCCGTTTCGAAGGTGTAGTAATCCGGGGGAAAGGAGAGGTGGGCCACTTCGTTGTAGCCGCTCTTCAGGCGGTTCGGAGCGCTGTTCACATCGAGCCCTTCCTCCTGATAGGCGAACAGCGATCCCCATGCATGGATTCCCTCGTACAGGGCGGGGTCGATCGAGCGATGGGGAGCGGTAACCAGATCAAGGTCCGCACGGAATGAGCCCTCATCCTGAAAGGAAGTGAATCCGGCCTTTCTCACCTGGGCGTTCCCGTCGACGAAGCGGACCACCTCTTCCGGGAAGCCGACCGCGCGTTTGACGAAGAGCCGTTCGGCGATCGACCCGTCCTCGTTGCGGTCGATGTTCACCAGTGAGAGCGTTCCGCTGAAGATGATCTGCGAGAGGATGTCGAAGAGGGGGCCTTTCGAGTCGTATTCGGGGTTGTAGAAGGTGATGATTGCATCGCGTAGGACCTGTCGGTTCTTCGAACCGATCTTCGGGCCGGTGGGATAGAGCTCGATCCCATAGATGGTTTTTGAAACGACCACCCGGTCGCGGATGTCCAGCGTCGACACCATCGACGGCGTGGGGATCACGAAGAGCTGGAAGAGATACTGGTTGATCAGCAATACCGCGAAGACGGCGAAGACCAGCGCGTCCGCCCACCCTTTCAGTTCGCCGAGGAAGGTACGCTTCGGCTTGTTCAGCTTCTGATGGAGCCGGACCGCTTTCCGATGGGTGAGATATCGGACGGTCGCATTCTCCAAGCCGGTCAGGAATCGGTCCATATCAGGCAAGGTATCACAACGGGTATTGGTTGACAAGGCAATGAGGGATGGCTACCTTACTTGTGTATGAAATCCAAGATCGATCTCCCGCCGGTGGAAGAGGTGGTCCTCCCGAAGTTGTTCAATCTGAGACCCGGATATTATCTGCTTGGTCTCATCGTTCTCGTCCTGCTTCTTTTGATCTTCCTCATCGGATTCCTTCCCGGGATCCGCAAAGGCGGTCGATACGTCACCTTCGGGGCTCCGCTGAGCGAAACGGGAATCCTGCTGGACGGGAAGTACCTGGGTTCGGCGACCCACCAGTACTTCGTTCCCAGCGGCGACCATACGGTTGCCTACGTTAAAGCCGATCATACGTATGCCGAGACAAGCATCCATGTCGACCATCCGGTCTTTCTCACGAACCTGATCCGCAGGACCCTGGAGATTCCTTCCCCTCCGATCACCCTGTCCGATGAAGAGACGGCTTCCATCGTCTCCTTCCTCCTTGAAGAGATCCAGGAGATCTCCAAATCGTTGGACTATCCTCCCCAGTTCCCCTATCAGCCGGTCTATGCCGATCTTTACAACGATCTTGAAGCCCTTGGCATACGGGACACCCGGCCGATCGTCGATCTCGCCCTGAGCCTCATCAGCAACGACACGATGAGGAAGGAGGCGGAACGGTTCTTCCCGGTGGAAGATCCCCCGGCCGCTTCCGAACCGGAAAACGACCGGATCCTTCCTCCGGTCGGAAGACCGACCATCCTGGTCGCCGGCGATCTGATCATCGAAGGTTACGCCTATGAAGGATCCTCGTTCACCATGGGTGACGGAGCCGGCCCGCAAAGTGACTACGCTTCCGTCTCCACGCCGGATTTCGTGCTGGCCAGGCGGCCGGTATCCCAGTACGAGTGGGCGCTCTTCATCGAGGAGAATCCCAAGTGGTCAAAGAGTGCGGTCGACGATCCCTCCTACCTTTCCGGTCTCTCCCTCTCGACCCGGTTCTCGACCAACCGGCCGATCTACAATGTCAGCTATCATGCGGCCCGGGCGTTCGTCCAATGGCTCAGTCAAAAAAGCGGCAAGGAGGTGTTCCTTCCGACCGAAGCGATGTGGAGCCAGGCCGCTTACAGCCAGGAACATACCGAGTATGATACGTCGCTCGCTCTTTCCGAGCGTTCCGTTCCCCTCCTTGGTCTTCTTGGAGGAGTCTGGGAGATGACG
>JAAZJI010000033.1 GCA_012800465.1 Spirochaetales bacterium | reverse complement strand
TGTTTATCACGGATCGGGCCGATGATGCATATCGGAGCGGAGGGGTCCAGAGGTCTCAGCGTGGCCTCTTCATCCTGACGATCATCGTTTCGGTTCTCTACGTGGCGCTCATGCGCCACGTGGGGTTCATCATCATGACGAACATCCTGCTCGTCACGCTGACCTTCGCCTACATGAGGGAAGGCGTGAAACGGGAAGACCTTGCATTGTGGGCCGGAGGCGTCGTCGGCTCCCTCGCCCTTCTCATTGCAATCTATACGATCGGGCGCCGAATGACCCGCTATCTCCTGCTCGCTTCCCGACAGGGCGTCATTCCGGCATTTCTCGGCTCCAACGGCATGACGTTCGGCATCACCCTCGTCCTGGTTGGAATACTGTTCGCCCTCGTATATGTCGCGGGGAAAAAACTCTTTTCACGCTATGAAACGACCGCTCCGATCCATGCCCTCTTTCAGGCGGGATTCATCGCCATGGTCAGCACGGAGCTGTTGTATCTCATTTTCCGCCAACTGTTCCTCGTCGAACTGGTTCGCGGCCTGATCTCATGGTAGGAGCGGATACACGATGGAAAACGCTTTTCTTGCAGGCTTGGCTCAAATTGCAAATCTCTCCACGCTCTTGTGGATGTCTATAGGATCGGTGGTCGGCATCCTGCTCGGTGCCTTGCCGGGACTGACGGCCACGATGGGAGTCGCCCTGATGATGCCGATCAGCTTCCAGCTGCCGACGGCGACGGGAATCGGTCTGTTGCTCGCCGTGTATTGCGGAGCGGTATCCGGTGCATCCATCCCGGCGATTCTGCTGGGGATCCCCGGAAACCCGAATGCGATCGCGACGGTCGAGGACGGACTGCTGATGACGAAAAAAGGAAAGGCGGGCCAGGCGCTCGGCGGGGCGGTGGTCGCTTCCTTCATCGGCGGAATCGGCAGTCTGCTGGCCCTCGTGCTCTTCAGTCCGCTCATCGCCCGGCTCACCCTTGCCTTCGGTCCGGCGGAAAAGACCACCCTCGCCCTCGTCGGGCTGGTGATCATCGCCTCCGTTTCAGGGAAGAACATCTGGAAAGGGCTATTGATGGGAGCGTTCGGAATGGGGCTGGCGTTTTTAGGGACCGACCCCTTCAGCGCTCAGGTCAGGGTGCCGTTTGCAAACGTCCTTTCACGGACTCCCTTGGCCAGCGGCCTGGATTTGACCTCAACCCTGATCGGACTCTTCGGAATCTCCCAGGTGTTCTACGAACTGCGCAAGCGCTTCGAACCCCCGCAGCCCGTAGAGCCGATTGAAGTCAAGGACATCTTCCCTCCGTTCAAAAAGATCGCTTCGATGTGGAAGATCATTTTAAGCAGCCTCGGAATCGGAACGGTCATTGGAGCAATCCCCGGAACGGGAGCTTCGATCGCGGTCTTCATGGCTCATAACTCGGCAAAAACCATCACCGAAGGTTCCAACGGCAAGCTGGATTTGGTAGGAACGGGCTCGCTAGAGGGGGTGTTCGCTCCCGAAGTCGCGAACAACGCCGTCACCGGCGGAGCCCTCATCCCGGCCCTCGCGCTGGGAATCCCCGGTGACGCGGCGACCGCCGTGCTCATCGGTGCATTGATGATCAAAGGCGTGACGCCGGGCTTCCACCTCTTCGCCACCAACATGTCCCTGGTCTATGCGATCTTCCTCACGATGCTCGTGGCGAACATCTTCATGGCTCTCTTCCAGCTGCTCGGAGTCCGGCTCTATCCCAAGATCCTCAGCGTCCCCGAACAGCTCCTCCTGCCGCAGATTCTCGTCCTTTCCTTCATCGGAGCATATGCGATCGCCGGCCAGGCGACGACCGTCGGGATCTACAATCTGGGGATCGCGCTCGTGATGGGACTGATTGGATACGCGCTGAAGCGGGACGACTACCCGATCGCTCCGATCGTCCTCGGACTCATCCTCGGAGGGATGTTCGAAGAGAATTTCCGCCGGGCCGTCAAGCTCGCGGGCGGCAACTATCTGGTGTTCTTCACCAAACCGATCTGCCTTATCTTCATCGGCCTGTCGATCCTCTCCGTCGCTCTGCCGATCCTTTCCCGCCGTAAAAAGGCCAAACAATGAACGTGTACCTCTTGGGATACACAGGCTCGATGCAGCGCCGGGGGGTGTCCAACACCTCCCTGGCGATCGTCGCCGAAGGACGAACCCTCCTTGTGGATCTCTCGGGTTCGCCCGTCCAGGCGCTCAAGGAGGCGGAGATCGACCCCGCGACGATCGTCGGGGTTCTGCTCACCCACACCCATGTCGACCACATCTATGCCCTGCCCTCCTTGCTTCACCAGCTCTGGCTCGGCGGCCGGACCGAGCCGCTGGCTCTCATCGCCAATGGTCCGACGGTTGCCTTTGCCAAGCGCCTCATCGATCTATTCGATCTGGAACGGAAAAAAGGGTTCTTTCCGCTCATCCGGCATGAGATCGAAGAGGGGGATCTTGAAATCGGACCGCTCTCCCTGCGCCTCTTCCCGGTCATCCACGGAGTTCCGACATCGGGCCTTTCCGTCCGGCACGGCGGCAAGCACATCGTGTACCTTGCCGATACCGCATACTCCCGGGCATGGCCTTCATATATACAGGGAGCGGATATCCTGATTCATGAAGTGGGAGGTCTGAGCGAAGAGGAGGAGACGCTTGCCGGCAAAGGTCACGCTTCAGCCCGGCAGGCCGCTCAATGCGCTCTCGATGTGAAGGCGAAGCGCCTGATCCTCGTCCATCTTCCCGAAGATCCGAAGGGTGATGAGCTTCTCCTGAAAGAAGCCCAAGCGCTCTTCCCATCCACCGAGTTGCCCCGGCTCAACATTCCGTATTGAGCTCTTCGGTATGCAGACCATGATCCTCTTTCGGGACGTGCCGCCTTGCGGCTTCCCACTCCATTGCGCGGGCATCTTCTTCTTGGTATCGTGACGTATGGCCAAGTTCGTTCCATACAAGAACTACTTCTACAACAGGTTGCATGGGATGTCTTCCCTCGTGGTTACCTCGGTGGGAACCGAACAGAGCTCGCCGGGGTTCGTCCATGGTCCGGAAGTTCGGACCTTCCATACGCTCCACTTCTGCCTCAAAGGGTCGGGGATCTTGCGGATGAACACCTTGGAGCACGACGTGGGGGTCGGTGACCTCATGCTGATCTATCCCAAGGTGAAGGTGTACCCCAGAGCGGACCGTCAGAACCCCTGGGAGCTCATCTGGGTGGGGTTCAACGGAGCGGACGCCCGGCTGCTCACCAGCGCGATCGGGCTTTCACCCACCTCCCCGGTGGTCCGCACCGATCCGCTCAATCGCCAGCGCATCATCCAAGCCTTCAATGCGGTCTATTACGCCCGAGGCGACCGTCCCAGCCAGATCGTGGCGATGACCGGGACGCTGTACGCCCTGCTCTCGCTTCTGATGGAACTCAGCGGAAATCCCTTTCCCTACACCTCGGGTCAGGAGTACATCGATCCGGCGTGCGACTTCATCGCCCTCAACTTCCATCGGTCGATCACCGTCGAAGAAATCGCCCGACATGTCGGAGTGAGTCGCTCCTGTCTGTATCGGGCGTTCATCAACAACCTTTCCCAATCGCCTCAGGAGTATCTGACATCCTACCGGATAAAAGTCTCGTGCAGCCTCCTGGAACAAGGCAATCTCCCGCTTAAGGAGATTGCCTATCGTTGTGGGTTTTCCAGTTCGCTCTACTACTCGAAGGTATTCAAATCCGTGATGGGAGTTCCCCCCTCCGAGTACCAGATGCGCTGCAATCCCGAATGACCTACCGGGCGAGCAGCTTCGCCGCCGAGTCCTGGTCGAGGAACAGGTTCCAGTCGGGGTGGGTCTTCAGGAGCGTGGCGGGGATCATCCGATCGACCTTGGAGGTGATCGTGTTGTATACCGCTTCCGCTTTCACCGCATAGGGAACGGGGGTGATGATATGCTTGCAGGACATGATCTGCTTGGGACTCATCGTTACGGCGGTCTTGGGAACATCGTTCAGCGTCGCGAACCACCCTTCGCTCACCTGCTGCTGCTTGCAGCGCTCGTCCAGTTCGACAACGATATATGCGTCGGTGGCCTCGAAGTCCGCCGGGGGATCGTTGAAAGCGATATGTCCGTTTTCGCCGATTCCGACGATTCCCACATCGACCGGCTTCTCCTTGATGATGGCGGAGAGCTTCGCCCGCTTCCCTTCGATGTCACCCTCGCCGTCGACGAAGTGGGCGGCTTTCAGGTTTACCTTGGAAACGAACCGTTCCTTCAGATACTTGCGGAAGCTGGCAGGATGGGTTTCCGGCAGGCCCACATATTCGTCGAGATGGAACATCTCCACCTTGGACCAGTCGACATCCGATTGCAACAGAGCTTCAAGGGTATCGAACTGGCTGGCGCCGGTGGAAAGAATGATTCGCGCTTCTCCTTTTTCCTCGATCGCCGCCTTCAGCAGATCGACGATCCGTCCGGCCGCTTTTTTCCCCAGTTCCTGCGGGCTGTCGGCAATGAAAATTGAAATACTCATGGTTACTCCTCCTTCGCTGTCGCTGAGTGAGTGTTCGTTCCACTCACATATACACTTCGTATTATAATATCTTCATCGAATATAAGCAAATCGGCCTGCTTTCCCACGGCGATCGACCCCGTCAGGGAATCGAGGCCCATGAACCGGGCCGGCAGCAGGCTTGATGCTTTCACCGCTTGCGGCAGAGTGAGACCGACGTGTTTCATGAGCGTCCGGACCATCCGGTCCGTGGTGCACACGCTTCCGGCGAATGAGGTCTTGTCGGGCATCTTGGCGATCCCGTCCTCGACGATCACCTCGGTTCCACCCTCAAGCGGACCGAGGATCGACGGCCCTTCCGGCAGTCCGGCGGCCCGCATGCTGTCGGTAGTCGCGCAGATGCTGTCGGCATCCTTGCACTTGTAGATGAGTCGAAGCAGCTCCGGCGGCAGGTGGATCCCGTCGGCGATGATCTCCAGCTTCAGGTCGTCGATGAGATAGCCGCTTTCGATCACCCCCAGCACCCTGAAACCACCTATCCGGACAATCGTCGACATCGCCGAATAGAAATGGGTCAGCAGCTCGACCCCATGGTCGACCGCCTTCAGCATCTGGTCGTAGGTGGCGCAGGTATGGGCGGCGGAGAGGTGGATTCCTTCCTTCTTGAGCACATCGGCCATCTCGTACGCCCCCGGCAGTTCGGGAGCGAAGGACCAGCGTCGGATCAAACCTTCCCCGGCTTCCAGAATCGGCATGTAGTGTCCGGGATCCGGCGTTCGGAGGTGTCGTTCCTCCATCGCTCCTTTTTCCTTGGGGCAGAAGTAGGGCCCTTCCAGATGGAGACCCGGAAGGTGCGGCATTCCATTCGAAACGGCTTTCGCGGCCTTGAAATCCTTGAACGCACGATACAGGTGTTCGTCGGTGGAGGAAAGCGTGGTCGGCAGAATCGTGGTCGCTCCGAACCTCATGTGCGCCTTGGCGGCCCGGACGAACGCTTCGACGCCTCCGTCCATATAATCGTGTCCTCCGGCCCCATGGGTATGGATATCGACGAAACCGGGGCCGAGGTAGAGCCCGTTGCAGTCGATCGTCCTCCCGTCGAACGGTGGCGCCGGCATCGATCCGAATTCCTTGATGACGCCATCCTCCTCGAGAAGATACCCGTCGTGGATCAGCGAGTCTTCAAGAACCAAGGTGGCATTGATGAACAGGTGCACTCAACCCTCCTCATTCCCGTGTACACGGTACCATGTCTTTATTCCGCAAACCATATCGCTTTGTTGCAGGAGCATATCATTATGTCGCGACTACACATACTCGGCCTCCCCTTGATCCACATACCGGTCCGTCACCGCCATGATCAGGCCGACCGCCTCCTCAAGCCCCTCCTTCGTGGATGAAGCGACCTCCCAGCGGGCGATCCCCTCTTCGCTTCGGCTGATCCGCTGGGCGACCTGCAGCCAGGATCCTTTCAGATCGGAGGACGCGTCGATCTTCAGGGGAAGACCCTTGCGCATCAAGGTCGCATCCAGGGAGGATCCATCCTCCATCTCCTTGAAGACCGTCAACCCCCGGTCGGAAAAGATTCGCTCGACCTCGCTGACGACCGGTTTGAGGTGCTTGTCGTCGAAGAAGTGGCATGGCCATTCCCTCCGACGGTGGATCGAGTCCTGAAGTTTCATCGCCTGTTCATATTTTTCCGGATATCGGCTGTACATCCGGGCGGTCAGGAGGGCGAAGAACAGCGTGTTTTCCGTGGAGGCGAACCCTTTCGAAGGATCGGAAAGGTCATAGGGGAAGTTCATGTAGTAGTGGGCGGACTCCTCGCTGGCCAGCACGTATTGATCACCGAGGTTCTTCCGAAGCGCTTCCTTGATGAACGAGTGCCCGTTCCGGATGATGTGGACGCCCATCCCCGCTTTCGCCTGAAGCACGATGGAAAGCGGATTCGCCTTCACGTCGTAGAACATCTGCGGATCGAACGGGGCTGAACCCCAGTATCCCCGAGCGTGAACCGATTCGAAATAGGCTCTGACTTCGGGGATGAGGATGGAGAGGTTGAAGGAAGGGGGAACCTGCTCTCCGTGCCTATCCATCAGATCCATCCGATCCCCATCTCCGTCGAACGCGAAGCCGAACGCCCAGTTACCCTTCTTCATCAGCTCGGTCGTCGGTCTCAGCGATTCGTAGGCGATCGGATTGGGCTCCCCGGCGGGGAAGGTGCCATCGGGAACGAGATTACGAACGGAAAGCTCCGCCCCGCTTCTCATCAGCGCTTCGGCGACCTCCGTTCCGGCAGCCCCGCTGAGGAAATCGACCATGATCGGCACCCCTTTCAAGGTGGCGTCATCCACCCCGGCAAGAGTGCGGGAGTACTCGATGTATTGGTCGAGGTATCGCCTGATGGACACTCTCCCCCGGGTTTTCGTCGAGGGCCTGTTGGAACCGGCGGCGTAGAAATCCCGGATCGCGACGATCCCTCCTTTCGGGCCGGATCCGAGCGCCAATGCCCTAAGCGGCGGGGCTACCAGCTTCAATCCGATGTATTCGCCGGGGTTGTGGCTCGCGGTGAACATGATTCCTCCGGCACCCGGATGCTGCATGCAGCTGAAGTAGAATTGACAGGTCGAGCTTTGGAGGGGGTTCACGACCACATCCAACCCGAAGGCCGGGAAGATCTCTATCGCTTCCTCCATCAGCCGGGGAGCCGCCAGGCGGGCGTCCCGGCCGAGGATGACGGTGTCGACGGAAAGAATCTCGTGATAATACCGGGCGATCGCCTCAAGAAGGCGAATGGACAATTCTTTGGGTAAATGTTCGCTTTTGGTCCGGATGTCGTACGCCTTGAACATGCTCGTATTCAGCGCGCTCCGCTCTGCTTCAGTCAATCGTTGGTAGCTCATCGGCCTTCTCCTCATCTACGTCACTGTTCTCAAACTATGAAACGGATCCTCTACCGGAACTTCCACCGGCGGACCGGATCGATTTCGAATCTGCATCCATTCATTTCCCGCTTCGGCCCAAAGCTATAGCCCGCCAAGCGGCGACACCATGGCTGAAGACACTCGACCCCGAAACGAAAGAGGCTGAGTCGGCACATGTCACCGATGCATCATCTACCCCATCTTGAACGCCGAAGCGATCGACTTCCCCTGTTTCCGGTTCATCGCGTACACGATCACGAAGACGACGATGAGAAGAACCACCGACAACGCGCTCGCCTCGCCGAGTTTTCCATCGGCGACCGCACCATAGATCTGGATCGGCACGGTTCTCGTTTTCGAGCTGTAGAGAAGAATCGTCGTGCTCAACTCCTGAAGCAGGGTCGTCAACGTCAGAATCGAGCCTGAGATGATCGCCGGCATGATCAGCGGCACGCTGACCCGGCGGAAGGTATAGAACCAGTTCGCCCCGGCGATCGTGGAAGCCTCTTCGAGGGATGGATTGAGCTGCGAGAGACTCGCCGCAACGCTTCGATATACGTACGGGGTCCGTCTGACCATGTAGGAGATGACGATAATCGTATACGTGCCCGTCAACTTGATGATGCTGTTGCCGCTGAATGCGGACAGGAGCGCTACCGATACCACGGTTCCGGGAAGGATGAACGGCATCATGATCGACATATCCAGCAAGGCCGCCCCCCTCGGCTTCTTCCGCTCGGTGATGTAGGCGACGAGCGAGCCGAGCAGCGCGGACAGAACCGTCGCCATGATGGAAAGATAGAAGGTATTGAACAGCTCCTTGTGCGAGTGTGCCGGAATTCGGGTATAGTGGCGGAGGGTGAACCCTTCGGGAAAGAGACCTACCCACTTTTCAAAGAACGACATCACGATGATCGTGACCTGGGGCAGAAGGGAGACGACGAGGATGATCGCGCAGTATACGAACGCGATGATCCGGATCGCCTTGCCGTCGTGCTGCCTGATCTCCGAGTGGGTCGCCGAGATCGTCTCATACTCATGCCTGCTGACGATCCGTTTCTGCAGATAGAGCACGAGGGCGGTTATCGCGACGTTCACGATCGCGATCGAGGCGGCCCCGTTGAGATCCCAGAACCCGTTGACTCTGAAGTAGATCAAGGTCGGAAGCACATACTTGTCGCCGCCGATGATCGCGGGAATTCCGAAGTTCCCGATCGCCCGGACGAACACCAGCAGAGCTCCGGCTCCGAGACTCGGGAGAATCAGGGGGAAGGTGATCGTTCGGAAGATATGCCACCGCGAAGCTCCCATAAGCATCCCCGCCTCCTCAAGCAGGGCATTCGCCGAGGCGAACGCCCCGTAGGCAAGCTGGAAGACAAAGGGATAGTAGGTCAGCGTCATGCACAATATCATCCCGAACATTCCGTAGATCGTCGGGATCGTGATCCCAAAGGGTGAAAGAAGCACGTTCAGGAAGTGGCGGACCACGCCTTGGCGCCCGAGAAGGATAACCCAGGTGAACGCCCCGACGAAGGAGGGCATGATGATGGGAAGGATTCCCAGGCTGAGCATCATATTCTTGCCGGGAATCTTCACCCTGGCAACGAAGTACCCCATCGGAACTCCGATGAGGATGCACAATCCGGTTACCGAGAGGCTGACGATGAAGGAGTTGTTCAACGCTTTCTTGTACATCGAACTGGTGAAGAATTTCGTGAACCCGTCGATCGAGAAAGCACCCATCCGCAGTTTGTTTCCGGAGGGCATGAACGCTCGCAGAATCGTCAAGACCATCGGATACATGAGGAAAATCATCATGAACACCAGAGGAAGGGTGAATATCAGGTACGGCGTTATATCCTTGCGCATCTTCTTTGCATTGACAGGATCGTGACTCATCAGTTCTGCTCCTCCCGATTGAAGAGGAACGGCAGCCCTTCCTTGAAGCGGATGAAGACCGGATCCCGTTCCCGGACATTGCTCAAATAATGAGGCATGTCGATCTCCATCGTCGCAGGGCTGATCGCCTTGTCCAACAGCACTTCATATCGAACGACCTGTCCGAGGTGCTGGATGATCTGAACCGTCGCGGCGATTGTTTGATCGCTTGCTTCTTCGACGATTTCAAGCTGCTCCGGGCGAGCCCCGACATACACTTCGCTCCCCTTCTTCAAGCCCGCTTCCAACCGGGATCGTTCGGGTTTCACGTCTACCACCACCTTCGTACCATCAATCTTTGCGGAGTGGGAGCCTGCCAAGGCGGCATTGAAGAAGTTCATCTTGCCGATGAAGTTGGCGACGAAGGCGTTCGAAGGATTCGTATACAGCTCGTCGCTGGTGCCGATCTGTTCGATGACCCCTTTGCGGAGCACCGCCAGGCGGTCACCGATCGCCATCGCCTCCTCCTGGTCGTGGGTAACGAAAATGGTAGTGATGTTCGTCGCTTTCTGGATTCGTCGGATCTCCGCCCGCATATAGCGGCGGAGTTTCGCGTCCAGATTGGCCAGCGGTTCATCAAGCAGAAGAATATCCGGATCATATACCAAAGCCCGGGCGATCGCCACGCGTTGCTGTTGTCCGCCGGAGAGTCCGGTCGGTGAAGGGTTTCGTTTCAGCTCCTCGGTCAGACCGACAAGCTCCATCACTTCCGTGACGCGCCTTCTTATCTCTTTCTCCTCCATCTTTCGAACACGAAGCCCGTAGGCGACGTTTTCAAAGATGTTCATGTGCGGATACAAAGCGAATGATTGGAATACCATC
>JAAZJI010000032.1 GCA_012800465.1 Spirochaetales bacterium | reverse complement strand
TACTCCCACCTCAAGGATGTGTTCCGTCCCGGTCATGCCGACTGGACGTATCATCGGAAGTACGGAATCCGGGACATCCGCGGCGGCGGCAGATCCAGCGGGCGGGAGACCAGCGCCCGGGTCGCCGCCGGAGCTCTGGCGAAGCAGCTTTTGACCAAACGCGGCATCACGATCCGGGCCGGTGTCGTCCAGGTCGGCGATGTGGTCGCGACGAAACGGGATTGGGAAACGCCCGATCCGATTCTCAACTGCCCCGACCGGGAAGCCGCGGCTTCCATGGTCCACCTGATCGAAACGGTCCGGAAGGAGAACGACTCGGTCGGCGGAGTCATCGAATGCATCGTCCGGGGCGCTCCGGTCGGTCTTGGCTAACCGGTGTTCGGGAAACTGGATGCGCTTCTTGCACACGCGGTCCTCTCGATCGGGGCGGTGAAAGGGATTCAGTTCGGTTCCGGGTTCGCCCTGGCGGCGATGTCCGGCAGTCAGGCGAACGACCAGCGGACCGAAGACGGATTCTTGAGCAACCACGCAGGCGGGATCCTCGGGGGGATCTCCAGCGGCCAGGATATCGTCTTCCAGGCGGTGATCAAGCCGACCAGCTCGATCGGCATCGAGCAGCGGACGGTCGACACCGATGGAAACGATGCGAAGCTCACCGTTAGCGGCCGTCATGACCCCTGCATCTGCGCCCGGGCGGTCGTCGTCATCGAAGCGATGACCGCGATCACCCTCTTGGATCTCTACTACACCGCGTTCGGGAAAGACGCATGAAAGATACTCCCCTGATCGTTCAAAGCGACCGAAGCCTCCTTCTGGATGTCCACCACAAGGACAGCGAAGCGTGCCGGCGGGATCTGATCCGGTTCTGCGAGCTGGTGAAATCCCCCGAGCACATCCACACGTATCGGATCAGCGAGATCAGCCTGTGGAACGCCTCCGGCGAAGGCCTCGACGCCGAAGCGATCGTGGAGACGATCAAAAGATGGTCGAAGTTCCCCCCGCCGGAGAGCGTCCTCTTCTTCGTCCGGGACATCTCCGGCCGATGGGGGTCGCTGGTTCTGACCGAAAGTGCCGATGAAGCCTATTATCTCCTTACGGTTTCGATCGAGAAGATCCGGCTGGAAATCCTGCACCGCAAGGAGCTGATGAAGATTCTCGTCGTCAAGGACGCGAACTCCTTCCTCGTCGAGCGCTATCAGCGCGGCGAGCTCAAGCTGCGCCTCATCAAGCTCGGCTATCCGGTGGAAGACCGGATCCCTCTCGAGAAAGGCCCTCCCCTCCCGTTCGACAGACGCAAGACGACCCTGGGCGGACAGCCGTTCGTCGTCCGGCCATACCAGAGCCAGGCCGCCGACGCCCTCCTGGGGGATCTCGGCCGGGGCCGCGGCTTCGGCACGATCGTCCTGCCCTGCGGTTCGGGCAAGACGATCGTAGGCCTAGAGATCATGAGCCGTCTGAAGACCAACACCCTGATCGTGACGACCAACGTGGTGGCGGTCCACCAGTGGATGCGGGAGATCCTCGACAAGACCACCTTGGAACGCGAAGAGGTCGGCGAGTACACCGGCAATCTGAAGGAACGGAAGCCGGTGACGGTGTGCACCTATCAGGTCCTCACCTACCGCAAGAGCAAGACCGCCCCGTTTTCCCATATGGATCTTCTGACCGGGGGGGATTGGGGGCTCATCATCTACGATGAGGTCCACATGCTCCCCGCTCCCGTCTTCAAGGTGACGGCGGAGCTGCAGGCGACCTTCCGCGTCGGCTTCACCGCGACCCTGGTCCGGGAGGACGGGCGGGAGGACGAGGTCTTCTCCCTGGTCGGACCGAAGCGCTACGACGTCCCCTGGATCGAGCTCCAGCAGCAGGGGTTCATCGCCCGGGCGTACTGCCACGAGATCCGTCTCGATCTTCCGAAGGAGCTGGAATTGGAGTACGCTCTGGCCACCAAGCGGGAGAAATATCGGATCGCCAGCGAGAACCCCCTGAAGATCGAGGTGGTCCGCTCGCTCATCGAACGCCACAGCGACGATTTCATCCTGATCATCGGCCAGTACCTCGACCAGCTCAAGGAGGTGGCCCGGCTCTTCGAGCTTCCGATCATCACGGGAAGCACCCCCAACGCGAAGCGGGACGAGCTCTATGGCGCGTTCAGAAGCGGGGAGATCCGGATTCTCGTCGTCAGCAAGGTCGCCAACTACGCCGTCGACCTGCCGGACGCCTCGGTCGCGATCCAGATCTCCGGGACGTTCGGCTCCCGAAGCGAGGAGGCGCAGCGTCTCGGGCGGATCCTCCGCCCCAAGGGCCGTTCCTCCTTCTTCTATTCGGTGGTCACCCGCTACTCCAGCGAGGAGGAGTTCAGCGCCAATCGCCAGAAGTTTCTCGCCGAACAGGGCTACAGCTATGAGATCGAGGTGTGGGAATGAACCATGAACGACTGAAGACGCTCCTTGAGCAGTACCCCGACGACGAATACTTCTTCCTTGCCCGGAACTACCTCGGTCTGGTCGAGTCGCCGTTCCACAAGGAGCATATCACCGAGCGCCTTATCGGCTTCTTCGCCCTGGAGGAGAACCGGGACCGGATGCTCGCCCTCATCGATTCCCTCGACCAGACGATCATCACCGCCCTCCTCTTCTCGGGAGGTTTGCTCTTTGAGCAGCTGGCGGTCCTTCTTGAGGAGTTCGAACCCTACGGAAAGCTCCTCCTCCGGGTCGCGAACCTCCGCGAGCGGATGGTCGTCGTCGCGACGGACAAGACGCTCCTCCTCAATCCGATCCTGGAGGAGCGCCTTTCCGAACTTGCCTGCCTCAGTCCCCTCTTCGGGCCGGAGGAACGCCGGATTCATGCCCACCCCTTCAGCTACCGTGAACTCCTCCAGGCGATCCTCACCCTTGCCGAACGTCCAAGCCGTTCCTTCTTCCGGAAGGAGTATGAAGCCCTTTTTCCGACGATGAGAGGCATGGATCTCCCCCTCATCTTCGAAACGGTCCGCACGAGCTTCGTCAAGCTCGGGATCATCAGCGAGGACACCCGGCGGCGGGTCGACTGGCAGCGGGCGCACGACCTCTTTCAGCTTGAGGAACCGCAGCTGAAGGCGATGATGCTCGGCATTCGACTCGACGGGGAGTCGGATGGAGCCCGGGGCGCCTTCTGCACCGATCTGGTTCTCCTTCTGGAGGATGTCGGAACGTTTTCCACCTCCGGTCTGAAGCGTCTCGGCGATCTCCTCGCCTTCAGGCACCATGTCGACCACGAAGACCTCGTCTCGGCACTGATCGGTCTCGGACTGCTGGTCAGGACGAAGGGGGGATACAACCACCTCACCTATACCCTGAGCGAACCGGCCTCCTCCTTCATCGTCGACAGCGACTACTCCGTCTCCTACCTCGGATCCCTGGCCGCCGACTCCCTCCTCGTCCGCTTCGCCGCCCTGGAGACCCTCGATCGGACCCGATTGTGGCGAATCACCGAAGAACGGCTGAGATACGCCTTGGACGAAGGGGTCGGCTACGAGGAGATCAGGAACTATCTGGAGACCCACATGGACGGGACGCTGAATGCCGCCCTGCTGAAGTCGCTCGACCTGATCGCCGAGCGGAGCAGACAGATCCGAATCTACGACGGGCTCGTCCTGCAGACCGACGAGCGGGTCGGCCGGATCGCCGACCGGCTGCCGACTCTTCAGGAGCATATCCTTGCCCGCCTCTCTTCCACGATCTTCCTGATGAAGCGGTCCTCCGAGCGGATCTGGCGTCAGATCCTGACCCAGGCGGGCTTGAGTCTCGGTTCGACCGGAGGGGAGCCCGCCCAAGCAAGCGAAGCGGATCCCCGGGAGCTGCCCGCCATCGGCCGGCCGCAGGAGTTCGCTCTGCCGGTGAGGATCGGCCGGAAGGTGACGCTTCCTCCCGTCAAGCTTGATGAGAACCTCAGGGAAGCGATCAGACGGAAGATCTACCCCAAGGAGGTGGAAGAGGATCTCCTGGAGCGCTTTGAGGAGCGCCTGATCATCACCTCCTCCCAGATCGCCCCCCAGATCCTCCATACGCGGATCGAAGCGGGCGGCTTCGATTACCAGGGAAAGATCTCCCTTGCGAAACAGGCCGCCTCGAAGGAGGGGACCGTCGTCCAGCTCTTCATGGGGGGCGGCGAGGAGCTCATGGCCCTGGCGTTGGAGCTGACCTACACCCCGAACAAGGAGGCGCTCTTCAAGGTGGCGATCCTCCCGCAGATGGAGATGCGGGTGATCCCGCTCTCCAAGATCTTCCTGCTCCGCCGGATCAAGATGCTCTTTCTTTAGAGATTCAGGGGGATCCAGTGGGGGAAGTGGTACCCGCAGAACGCCTCGAACTGAAGCTTCCCCTGCTCGATCAGCATCTCTTTGCCGAATACCAGTTCGCACCCGGATCGTTTCGCGGCCTGAAGGAACGCCGTCTCCTCCGGCCGATAGATCAGCTCGTAGGCGATCTCCTTGCCGGTGAACTCGAAGGAGGGGATCGGATTGACCCCTTCCGTCTCCCCCATCCCGACGCTGGTGGTCTGGACGACCAGGTCGACGCTCCCCTGGTAGAGGTGGGCGTTTTCAAGCAGGTCGTACCCGCTCATCGTCTCATCGGCCAGCTTCCTGGCCCGCTCGACCGTGCGGTTGAGGATCGTCACCTTCACCCCGTGGTTGATCAGGGCGTATACGACCGCCCGGCTCGCCCCTCCGGATCCGACGACGAGGGCGCTTTTGACCGCGCCGGAGGCGACCCGATCCCGGATCGGACCCAGAAAGCCGTAGTAGTCGGTGTTGATCCCTTTCCACATCCCCTGGATCCGGACCACGGTATTGCATGAACCGATCTGCTTGACCTCCCGGCTGGTCTTCCCGAGGTAGGGGACGACCGCCTGCTTGTGGGGAATCGTGACGGAAAAGCCGCGGATCTTCAGAAGCTCGGCGAGCTTGAAGAAGGAGCGGACGGAGTCGACGAGGAAGGGGACGTAGACGGCGTTGTACCGGATCGCCTCGAAGCCGCGGTTGTGGATCCTCGGCGAGGAGGTGTGATAGACGGGGTTGCCGATAATCCCGTAGATATGGGTGTTCCGATCGATCCGATCGGCGTGGTAGATCTCGCTCATCGTGCGCGGGTCGAGGTGCCCGGGGGCGGCCTGGTTGTCGCTGGCGAAGCTCAGCATCGACCCGAGCCGCTTGTAGAGGATCCGCGTGGGGATTCCCCACGGCCCCATCCCGATGACGATCTTCTCCTTGACGTGGGCAAGCTGCTCCTCCACCTGGAAGAGCATGACCACGTCCAGCAGCGATCGGGGGGTCACCGCGACTTTCGGGATATCCCCCTTGCCCGCCAGACGGCTTATCCGCCCGAAGAGGTCTTCGGGAACCCCTTCGAAATCATGGTAGGAACGGATGATGCGGATCTTCCGGGCTCGAAGGCTCTCCTCCAGATCCACCCGTCCCTCGAAGAGGGGGTCTTTGCACTTCAGGTCGCTTTTCTTCACGTCCTCTTCGATGTCGACGTAGGCCCACCCCCCTTTTGCGACCTCGTAGAGGGTCTGAAGCCGCTCCTTTTCGCTTCTGTCGCACAATCCCCCGTCGCTCGTCCTCCGATAGGTGAGGATCAACGGCAGATCGACCATGGAAGGAAAGACCGAGGCGACTTTCAGCTCATCCTCGTCCAGATGGTCGAGCCGCAGTTCGGCGGCTCCGATCCAGGAGCGGTTCTTCTCCACCAGCGCTTTGTTTTCAGCCAAAGTCGAAGCGGTGAGCGTTACGCAAAGCAAGGGAACCTCCTGTGGATTGCCACCGCGAGCGCGGGTGTGGTAGACTCCATCATAGCGCCTACGGCAGGGCTAATCAACACCCGCTTGGCCAAGGGAGAGGGAGTGTGGCTATCGTACAGGTACAGCGCATATCCATCGCATTCGCCGATCGACAGCTGCTGGACGAGGTCTCGTTCACGCTTTCCGATCGGGCCCGGGCCGCGCTGGTCGGGGCGAACGGCAGCGGCAAGTCCACCCTGCTGAAGATCCTCGCCGGGCTGACGAGCGCGGACGTCCACGAGGTCGCCCATCCGAAGGAGATGCGGATCTCCTATCTTCCGCAGAGCGAGATCGTCCTTGAGGAGGGGACGGTGTTCGAGCAGGTCGAGCTCGCCTACGACCGCTTTCTTCCCCTCGTCGACGAACAGCGCTCGATCGAAGAGCGCCTCGCCCAAGGCGAGCTTTCCGATCACCTCCTTGCGCGGCTCCATGAGATCCAGGAGACCCTCCTTGAGGAGGGATATCATGACCGGAGGACGGAGATCGCGATCATCCTCAAGGGGCTCGGATTCCATGACGACGATCTTCATCGTCCCTGCGGCGAATTCTCCGGCGGCTGGCAGATGCGGATCGCGCTGGCGAAAGTCCTGGCGGAGAGGCCCCACCTCCTCCTTCTGGACGAACCGACCAACTACCTCGACATCGAAGCGCGCTACTGGCTGAGGAACCATCTCAAGGTCTATCCCGAGTCGATCATGATCGTCAGCCACGACCGATCCTTCCTCGACGAGACGGTCAACGAGGTCTTCGAGCTCTTCCACGGCCGCCTGAAGCGCTACAAGGGAACCTACAGCCACTATGAAGAGCAGCGGGAGATTGAGATCCGGAGCCTCCTCCACGCCTATGAACAGCAGCGGGAGGAGATCCGAAAGCAGGAGGAGTTCATCGAGCGCTTCCGGGCGAAAGCCTCCAAGGCCCGTCAGGTCCAGGGACGGATCAGACAGCTGGAGAAGATGGAGATCATCGAGATCCCCGAACACCTCAGAAACCTCTCGTTCTCCTTCCCCCCCGCCCCGCACAGCGGCAAGCAGGTCCTGAAGATCGAAAACCTCACCAAGCGTTACGGTCCGCTGACCGTCTTCGAGGGGTTCGACTCGATCGTCACCAAGGGGGAGCGGATCGCCGTCGTGGGAAAGAACGGAACTGGAAAGTCGACCCTGCTCAGGATCCTGGCGGGGATCGACACCGACTTCGAAGGAAGCCTGACCGTCGGAGCGGGGGTCCGGATCGGGTATTTCGCCCAGGACGCGAAGCAGAGCCTTGATGATTCGAACACAGTGCTTGATGAGCTTGCAAGCGTCGCATCGACCGCCGACGTTCCCCGCCTCAGAACGTACCTCGGCTCCTTCCTCTTTTGCGGCGACGACGTGTTCAAGCGGGTCGGGATCCTCAGTGGCGGCGAGCGCTCCCGCCTGGCCCTCCTCAATACCCTCATGCACCCGGTGAACCTGCTGATCCTCGACGAGCCGACCAACCACCTGGACATCTCGGCGAAGAAGGCGCTCCTTCAGGCGATCGGGGAGTATGACGGGACCCTGATCTTCGTCAGTCACGACGCCCACGTCATCCGGGAGGCCGCGACGAGCATCCTCTACCTGACGGAGGAGAATCCCCCCGAGCTCCATGTGGGAGACTGGTCCTCCTTCAGCTACCGGCTGGAGCGGGAGGAGGTCCGGGAAGAACCGGTGAAACGGGAGGCAAAGCCCTCCGACTCCTACCGGAAGGAGCGGCAGAAGCACAATCGTCTGGTCACCCTTCGCCGGCAGGCGGAAGCATCGCTTCTCCGCCACGAGACGCTCGAAACCGAGCTCGAGGAAGTTCAACGGTTGATGAGTCTGAGCGAGAACTACTCGGTCGAGGAGAAGATCCTTCCCCTGGTGAAAGAGCAGGAGCGGCTGAAGATTCGGCTCGCCGAAGAAGAAACCTCGTGGCTCGCGTTGGAAGAGGAGCGGATCGGTCTGGAGGAGGAGCTGTATGGGTAGGACGGTCATTCTGGCATCAAAGTCGCCGGGACGGCGGCTTTTGCTGGAGGAAGCGGGGTTTGAGGTCCTGATCCGGCCAACCGGGACGGATGAGGAGCACATGAAGGAAAGCGTCGAGAAAAGCGCCCGCCTCCTGGCGTTGCGCAAGCTTGAGGCGTTTCTCCGCGAGCAGCCCTCCCCCGCCCATCCGGTGATCGCCAGCGACACCCTCCTCGCCTTCGGAAAAATCGAGCTCGGACAGCCCGGAAACCGGAACGACGCCTTCGCCCAGCTGAGGCTCTTAAGCGGGAACACCCACCATGTATACTCGGCGTGGGCCGTGTGGGCGAAAGGCGAGATCCATCAGGGGTGCGACCGCTGCGCCGTGACGTTCCGAACGCTGAGTGACGAGGAGATCGAAGCCTACCTCGATACCGGCGAATGGGTCGGAGCGGCCGGCTCCTACCGCTATCAAGGCAGGGGCAAAGAGCTGGTTCAGTCAACCAGTGGAGACGAAACCACGGTGATAGGCTTGCCAATGAATCAGATTTCTGGGATACTGAGCGAAGCTCTGCCGGACCGGTAGAGAAATCTCCACCGAAAGGTGTGTAACAGGAGAAGGGTGACGTGCCATGGGCGCGTCAGTGAGGAGGATTATGTCCGTAGTAACCATGAAAAGCCTGCTTGAGTCAGGCGTGCACTTCGGCCACCAGACAAAACGGTGGAACCCGAAAATGGCCCGTTTCATCTTCAGCGAACGAAACGGGATTCACATCATCGATCTGCAGAAGACCTCGGCGTGCATCATCGAGGCGTATGACGCGGTCAGAGGCGTCGTCAAACAAGGAAAGACCGTTCTGTTCGTCGGAACGAAGAAACAGGCCCAGCAGGCGATCGAGACCGAAGCCAAGCGCTGCGGCATGCCGTACGTCAACCATCGTTGGCTCGGCGGAATGCTCACCAACTTCTCGACGATCAAGAAATCCATCGCCACGCTCAAGAAGATCGAGCGGATGGAGAACGATGGAACCTTCAGCGCATTGACCAAGAAGGAGATCTCCCTTCTGGAGAAGCAGAAGGAGAAGCTGGAGAAGAACCTCGGCGGAATCAAGGATATGAAGGAGCTGCCCGGGGCGATCTTCGTGATCGACACGAAGAAGGAAGCGATCGCGATCGCCGAGGCGACCCGCCTGGGAATCCCCATCATCGCCGTGGTCGACACGAACTGCGATCCCACCCACATCACCTACCCGATCCCGGGAAACGATGACGCGATCCGGGCGATAAGTCTCTTCGTCGAGATCATCGCCAACGCCGTCATCGACGCGGACAACGAGGCGGGAATCCAGATCATCGAGAGCCTCGGTGATGACGAGGAGCCGATCGAGGAACCGGAAATCTCCAAAGACAAGGACGACGACGATGACGATGATGAAGCCATCGTCTACTCCAGCGACGACGATGCCGATTATTCCAAGTTCGAGGACGAGAAGGAAAAGGAAGACGATCGGGCCGATGAAGAGGACGATGAGGACGAGACGCTCTATAACGACTAAGGAGGAGTAGCAGATATGGTAATCACCGCTGATTTGGTAAAGAAGCTCCGGGACGCCACCGGTGCCGGAATGATGGATTGCAAGAAAGCGCTCACCGAAGCGAACGGCGACTTCGCGGAAGCCGAGAAGATCCTGAAAAAGATGGGCCTTGCCGCGGTGGCGAAGCGCCAGGACCGGGCGACCGACAACGGTCGGGTGTTCGTCAAGGTCGCGAAGAACAAGGCGATTCTGATCAACCTCACCTGCGAGACGGACTTCGTCGCGACGAACAAGGAGTTCATCGCCCTCGGGGAGAAGATCTGTGACGTCGCCCTTGAGAAGGGCTACACGGAGATCAATGATGAGCTCACCGGGATGGTGAACGACCTGATCTCGATCATCAAGGAGAACATGAGCCTCGCCAACCTCACCGTGTACGCGATCGGCGCGGATGAGCTGGCAGCCACCTATACCCACGGCGAAGGATCCCTCGCCGTCCTGGTGAAGATCAAGGCGGGCGACCCGGCGGTCTTCGAAAACGACCTGGTCAAGGAGTTCGCCAACGATCTCGCGCTGCATGTCGCCGCGTTCACCCCCACCTACCTCATCCGGGAGAAGGTGGACGAGAAGTACATCGCCGAGCAGGTCGAGATCTTCACGGCCCAGGCCGCCCAGCTTGACAAGCCGCCGAAGGTCGTCGAAGGAATCGTCAAAGGCAAGCTGAACAAGCACCTCGGTGAGATCTGCTTCCTGGACCAGGCGTTCGTGAAGGATGATTCGGTCACCGTCGCCCAGAAAGCCAAGGAGATCGGAAAGGCGGTCGGCACGACGATCGAGGTCGTCGATTACGCCTACCTCAAAGCCGGCTGGGCTTCCTGTGCGGTCTAGCCGAGAATGAAGACCCGCCACTCACCTTCGTGAGTGGTGGTCCTATCTGGAGGAGTCATGAACAACGTATTGGAAAGCTGTGAAACCAAGATGAAAAAGTCGGTGGAGAGCCTTCAGCGCGAGTTCGCGACCTTGCGGACCGGGCGCGCCTCCGCTTCCCTGCTCGATCGGATCCGGGTCGACTACTACGGCACGGAGACCCCGCTCAACCAGGTGTCGACGATCAGCACCCCCGAGGCCCGTACGATCGTCATCCAGCCGTGGGACAAGAGCCTGCTTGGCGTCATCGAGAAAGCGATCCTGAAGAGCGACTTGGATCTGCCGCCGAACAATGACGGGAAACTCATCCGGCTCAACTTCCCCCCGTTGAACGAGGAGCGGCGGAAAGCGCTGGTGAAAACCGCCAAGGGGATCGCCGAGCAATCCCGCGTCGCGATCCGGAATATCCGCCGGGAAGCGATCGACGATCTGAAAAAGCTTGAGAAATCCAGCGAAATCAGTGAAGATGAGCAGAGAGACGGTGAGGTTCGGGTTCAAAAGTTGACTGATTCGTACGTCGAACAGATCAACGCCCTCTCTGATGAAAAAGAGAAGGAGATTATGGAGATCTAACGGATGAATGACGACCGGCTTGGTCTGAAGCAC
>JAAZJI010000031.1 GCA_012800465.1 Spirochaetales bacterium | reverse complement strand
CTTGATCCGATAGAGGACCGGATCGCGGAGGTTCATGTTCGGACTGGCCATGTCGATCTTGGCCCGAAGCACATAGGAGCCCTCGGGGTGCTTCCCTTCTTTCATCTCCTTGAAGATGCGAAGATTCTCTTCAATCGGCCGATCTCGATAGGGACTGTTCTTCCCCGGTTCGGTCAGGGTGCCACGGTACTCGCGCATCTCTTCCGGATCGAGCT
Source organism: Spirochaetales bacterium (assembly GCA_012800465.1). GTDB lineage: Bacteria > Spirochaetota > Spirochaetia > Sphaerochaetales > Sphaerochaetaceae > Sphaerochaeta. The sequence continues at coordinate 2,738 of JAAZJI010000031.1, read as the reverse complement.
CGCAGATGAACGCCTGACCGGTCTCGATCAGGTGGAGGGCGATCTCATAGAGCTGCTGGTAATAGTCGCTGGCATGGTACTCGTGGTCACCCCACTCGAACCCGAGCCAGCGGATGTCCCGCATGATCGCTTCGGTGTACTCCGCCTCCTCTTTCTCGGGATTGGTGTCATCCAGGCGAAGGTGGCAGCGTCCGCCATATTTTTCAGCCAAGCCGAAGTTCAGGGCGATCGATTTGATGTGGCCGATGTGCAGATATCCATTCGGTTCGGGGGGGAACCGGGTGACGATTTCATTGTTTGGAACCCGGCCGTTGGCCAGGTCGTCCTCGATGATCCGCTCCAGAAAGTTCTGGGGCTCGGATCTCATTTCGCGATCGCTCATGCTCATTCCTCATGGTGGGTGATATGTACTTCGCCTATAGTAGCATAGACGGTGTCTTTGGGCGAGAGTCTCTATTCCGATGGGATGAACCGAAGATCTTCGCCCGTCGCCCGGTACGCCTGGCCGTCGGAGGCGAAGAACGGCCCGAAGCTGATCGAAGAAGCCGTACCCGGAAGCTCGAACGTGCCGACCCATGATACAGGGTCATCCTCTTCGCGTTGGAATCCGATCAGCGTCCGCTTCCGATCCCACCGCATCCGCCATATCAGCGTATCCCGATCGGTCGAAAAGGGATGGATCGTCGTTGAAGGGTAGCCCCGAATCATGCTGAATGCCCGGATCGAGTTCGTATTGGCTCCGACGGAAGCGAAGACCGTATCGAGGTGGTAGGCGCACAGTCCCACATAACCGCCGGGGGGACTGGAAAGCCTCATCTCGAAGGAAAAGGGTTCTCCGCTGACTGCACACAGGATCGGGGCGTTCGGCAGCTCGGCGACGGGATGGGTGGTGAGGGCGAAGGAGCGCCAGTTCCGGGAGACTCGGGCGGGAGGCACGAGGAAGGTGAACTCTTTGAGCCGGATCCGTTTCATGCCCATCAGTATATCCACGGATCGATAATCTTTCCATAACCCCTTTATCGCTCCTCATCGGTGGTATATGCTTGAACCAAAGGAGAGGAACCATGATAGCAGTCATCGGAGAAGCGTTGATCGATTTCATCGGGCACGGAACGGGCAGCCGGACCGTACCGTTCGAATCCCATATCGGCGGATGCGGCATCAATACCGCGGTCGCCGCCGCCAAAGCAGGCTCCCCCGTCGGTTTTTTCTGCAAGATCTCCTCCGACCTGTTCGGAAAGCGGCATCTTGAGCACCTCGTTGGCAACAAGGTGATGTTCGACCCCAGTCTGTGCAACGCCCCGGAGCCCACCCTGCTTGCGTTCGCCTCGCTCGATGCGGCGGGCAAGGCGAGCTATGCGTTCTACTGGAAGAACAGCGCTCCGGTCTCGCTGAGCGTCGAGGAGCTCCTTCGGACGATGAGCGACCACACCGACCTCAGGGTCGTCCATATCGGCTCGCTCGCGCTGACCCTCGAGCCGATCGGAGAGGTGATCCTAACGGCTCTTGGGCGCTATGAGCCGAAGCCGATCGTCTTTCTCGATCCCAACGTGCGTCCATCGGTGATCGACGATTGGGATCGGTACCGGAGCCACATAGGAAACGCGATCGACCTCGCGTCATTCATCAAGCTCAGCGATGAGGATCTGCAGCTGATCTTCCCCGACGCGGATGTGCATGCCAAGGCCGCCGAGCTTGCCCGGACGAAGAAGAAGCACATCATCCTCACCTTGGGCCGGGAAGGGGCCACCTGGTACGGCCCGGATGGCAGGGAGGTTTCCCACCCGATCATCGACCTGCCCCTTGCAGACACCGTGGGGGCGGGGGACACCTTCAGCGGAACGATCCTCTCCTTCCTCCATGACCGGGGTTATTTCGGAAAGGAGGGGGAGGAGCCCCGCCTGCTCGACATCCCGATCGAAGTCCGCAAGGAGGCGCTCAAGTGGGCTTCCGCCGCTTCGGCGATCAACTGCAGCCGGCCCGGGTGCGATCCTCCGTCCAAGGAAGAACTCCATGCGCTCCTTGAAACCCTCTCGTTTTAGGAAGTAGACTGTTTTCATGCCAAAGGATCAGAAAAAGATCAAGACCCTGCTGCGGCTGATCCGGTTCGGAATCATTCTGAGCCTTTCCCTGTTCATCGCCCTTTCCCTGTATTCGTGGACGAAATCGATCGGTGCCGATAAACAGCGGAAAGAGCTTGCCGTACTATTGAAGCAAACGGTGGAACAAGAAGGTGTTGAAGCAATTCTCTCCCTCAGCGGAGTGACGGTCGAGAACATCTTCCACGGGGAGGAGGGCATCATCCTCTTCGAAGGGAGCGATACTCCCTGGCGCTACAGCGCGGACGAGCTGCAGACGATCTCCGTTTACGAAAAGGTGAATAAAAGCGTTGTGAACATCACCACCGACACGGTCCGTTCAGCAAGTGATTTTCTTGACGTGGTGCCCGGTCACGGGACGGGAAGCGGCATCGTGCTTTCCAGTGACGGGTATATCCTCACCAACGCCCACGTCGTGGAAGGCGCCGAGACGATCATGGTGGGCCTCTACAACAACCAAACGTACCAGGCGACGCTGGTAGGGGTGGACAGCGAGGATGACCTCGCTGTGGTCAAAATCGATGTGGGAAAGGATCTCATGCTCTACCCGATCGCGCTGGGAACATCTTCCGAGTTGCGGGTGGGGCAGAAGGTGATCGCAATCGGAAATCCCTTCGGGTATGACCGGACGATGACCAT
>JAAZJI010000030.1 GCA_012800465.1 Spirochaetales bacterium | reverse complement strand
CGACTTTGCCGCCTATGCCCACCGCACCGATCTTGGATTTCTCCTGTTCGAGGAGAGCCCCCTCTCCTTTGCCGGCGAGGTGGTCTTCATCAGCAGGAGCGCCGATCCGTCGGAAGCGGCGCGAAGTCTCTACTGGGCGATGAGGACGCTGGACGGGAAGGGACTTTCTGCGATGGTCGCCAAGCGCCTTCCCGACGAAGGGATCGGCCTTGCGATCAACAACCGCCTCGAGAAGGCCGCATCGAAGGACCTCTCGGGTCTTCGTGATTGACAGAAAAGAGCCCTTGGCCCATAGTCCTTTTCCATGAACATATCGAAAGAATCGATCTACGGGAACGATTCCAACCTCGGACTCTTCGTTTCCACCGTCCTGCTCGGCGGGCTCGCCTTTGGACTGTACAAGGGAGTCCAGGACAACTATCTGGCCGAGATCGTCCGGATCACCGAGTTCGAACGGGGCATCGTCGAGTTCTTTCGCGAGCTTCCGGGTCTCCTGCTCATCTTCATCCTCGCGGCGATGTACCGTTTCAGTGAAACGAACGTCTTCAAGGTCGGGACGGCGGTGATGCTCGTCGGTGTCCTCGGACTCCTCCTCTCAGGTTCCTCGAAAGTCATGGTCATCCTCTTCATGGTCGTCTTTTCCACCGGCGAACACGTGGTGATGCCGATCAAGTCCTCGATGAGCCTCGCCCTGGCCCGGAAGGACAAGGGAGGGACATCCCTCGGAATCACCTCGGCGATCGGCAAGGGGGGAAACATCCTCGGCTATCTGGTGGTCAGCATCATCTTCCTCGTCTTTTCCCGCCTCGGGTTCTCCCGCCGGGATACGGTGGCGTTCAAGACCGTCTACGCCCTCGCAGCCGCGCTCCTCGTCGGATCGACGCTGGTGGCCCTCGCGATGAAGGAGAGCGGGCGGAAGGTGAAGCGCAGTCGCCTGTATTTCCGACGAAAATTCCTCACCTTCTATTTGCTTGAGGTGTTCTATGGTGCCCGAAAGCAGATCTTTCTCACCTTCGCCCCGTATGTCCTCATCCTGGTGTATGGAGCGACCACCACGACGGTCAGCCTGCTGCTGGCGCTCTGTTCGCTGTTCGGCATGCTCCTCTCCCCCGCGATCGGTCGGATCATCGACCGCCTCGGGTACAAGGTCGTGATGGTGGCGGACACACTGATCCTGGTCGCGGTCTGTCTCCTCTACGGGTTCGCCCACCGCCTCTTTCCCCTGCATATCGCATTCTGCGTCGTGGCGGTGAACTTCATCCTCGACTCGATCATCAGTCTGGCGAGCATGGCGAGCAACGTCTACGTGATGGAGCTTTCGGATGACCGGGAGGAGCTCACCGCGACGTTGACCACCGGGATCTCCGTCAACCATTTCATCAGCGTCATCATCGCCCTCCTGGGCGGACTGATCTGGAAGACGGTCGGAATCGAGGTCCTCTTTTCGGTCTCGGCGGTCCTTGGAGTCATCAACTCGATCTTCGCCGCGACGATCACCACCCCGGATAATTCCTCGCCGCAAAGCCGAGGATGACGGAAAACACGGAGACAGAGAACGGGGCATGGGCGGGTCGGATGGTACCCGTGGATGCTCGCCATGAAGAACGTTCCGAAGCTTGCCAATCCGCTAGAACCCCACATTCCCGCTCAATATCTTGAATATCCAGGTTCGGTTTTGGTATAATTACCTATTTAGATGTGAATCGATAACCATATGAATGAGCAGATCGAGGCACCCTTGACCATCGTGCCTTCGTGAATAAAGAGGAGTTTTCTTATGAACAAACGACACATGCTAGCAATCATTCTTGCTTCCGTACTGCTTACGCTCCCGATCTTCGCAGCAGGACAGGGTGAAGCGGTCAAAAGTGCCAGCTTCGATAAGAGCAAGTATTTCGTGACGGTCGCGACCGGACCGACCAGCGGTCTCTACTATCCGATCGGGGGAGCGTTCAGCGCCCTCTTCCAGAACCGCCTCGGGTACAAATCCTCCGCCCAGGCGACCGGAGCCTCCGCGGAAAACCTCACTCTGCTGAAGGAAGGCCGGGCCGAGGTCGCGATCCTGATGAGCGACGCGGTCGCCCAGGCATATGCGGCGTACGGTCCCTACGAAGGCCAGAAACCGTTTGACGAGCTGCGGGCCCTGCTTGGCCTCTATCCGAACTACGTCCAGCTGGTCACCACCGACAAGACGGGGATCAAGTCGTTCTACGACCTGAAAAACAAGCGGGTCGGCGTCGGAGCCCCGAACAGCGGCGTCGAGCTGAACGCCCGGCTGATGTATGAAGCGCATGGAATGACCTACGCCGACAGCAGGATCGACTACCTCAACTACGGGGAGGCGATCAACCAGCTGAAGAACAACCAGATGGATGCGGTATTCGTCACCAGCGGCATTCCGAACGCCACGATCATGGAGCTCGGGACGGTCTCGAAGATCGTGCTGATCCCCATCGAGGGGGAAGGACAGGCCAATCTGATGGCGAAGTATCCCTTCTTCACACCGGAGATCATTCCCGCCGACACGTACGACATGAGCGGCGACGTGGCCACCGTCACCGTCCGGAACATCCTGGCGACCACCACCGCGATGCCGGAAGAGGCGGCGTACGAGCTGGTCAAGGGGGTCTTTGAACACATCTCCGACATCCAGGCGGCCCACGCCACGGCGAAGAAGCACATCTCCTTCGAGAACAGCCATGTCGGTGTCGGCATCCCCTTCCACGAAGGTGCCGAACGCTACTATCGCGAGATGGGCTGGAAATAATCCATGAACATCAGAGTGGTAGCTCTGCCGCTCGTTCTCATGCTGCTCCTTTCAGGAGGGGCGGCATGTCACCTCCGGCTGAGCGGGGATCCGGAGATCCGCATCCGGAATCAGGAGGACGGAACGATCCTCGCTTCCATGCCGGTGAAGGTGGGAGACCATCTTGTTTTCGAATGGATCCACTCCTATGAACACATCCCGTGGATCGAGGAGTATACGATCACCGAGGATCAGGTCTTCCGCCTCGATACGATCCGGGTCGCAGGCTTCGGTGCGGGAATCCCCAATCACAAAGGGGAGACGACGGTTGAGAACGGCATGGTCGTCATGCGAAACATCAACGAGTCCTTCCCCTCCTTCGCCTGGATCCACTCCCGGACCGCGCTGGTCTCGATAACGGTCGAAGGAACGACCCTGATCGAAGGAGGGGACCTCCCCCACCACCAGGCGGTAACCATGACATTAGAAGGAATGAAACGCCTATGGACAAAATCTCCCTCAACAATCCCGATCAAGAACAGGAATTGAAGCAGCAAGAGGTTCTCGAGAAGTTCGAGAAGGAGTCCGCTACCCGCAGATTCGAATCGCACACCCTCGTCGTCGCGGTCTATTGGATCTCGATCGTCATCGCGCTCTACCACTTCATCACCGCGGCGGTCGGCTATCCGCCGACCCATCTCCATAGGAGCCTCCATGTCGCGATGATGCTCTTCATGACGTTCTTCCTCTACCCGATGAACAAGAAGTCCAGCCGCAAGACGATTCCCTGGCATGACATCCTCTTCGCCCTCGCCTCGATCGCCGTGGCGGTCTACGTATGGGTCGATTATGTCGGGTTCATCAACCGGATGGGCTCCCCGAACCTCACCGACGTGGTCTTCGGAACGATGCTCATCCTTCTCGTTCTGGAGGCTTCCCGGAGGATCAGCGGATGGCCGCTTGTCATTCTTTCTCTCATCTTCATCCTCTACGGCCTGTTCGGGAGGAATCTTCCGGGAATCTTCATGCACCGGGGATACGATTGGCGGGCGATCGTCAATCACGCCTTCATCAACACCGAGGGGATCTACGGGACCAGCGTCGATGTCGCCGCCTCCTACATCTTCCTCTTCATCCTCTTCGGCACGATCATGAACAAATGCGGGATGGGGCAGTTTTTCAACGACCTCGCCCTCGCGTTCGCCGGATCCACCAAGGGGGGCCCGGCCAAGGTCGCGGTCATCGCCAGCGGTCTGCTCGGTTCGATCAACGGAAGCGCCGTCGCCAACGTGGTGACCACCGGGGCCTTCACGATCCCCTTGATGAAGAAGACCGGCTATTCCAAGGAGTTCGCCGGAGCTGTCGAATCTTCTGCGAGCGTGGGCGGTCAGCTTCTGCCCCCGATCATGGGGGCCGCCGCGTTCATCATGGCGGAAATGCTTGGCATCAAGTACGGAGCGATCGTCGTCAGCGCCGCGATTCCCGCCCTGCTCTATTACCTCGGGATCATGGTGCAGGTCCAGCTGCGGGCGAACAGACGGAACCTGCAGGGACTGCCCAAGGAACAGCTGCCGAAAGTCCGTGAAGTGCTGAAAGATCGGGGACACCTCCTCATCCCGATCGCGGTTCTTCTCTATCTGCTGCTCTTCAGCGGGCTTACCGTGATCTATTCGGCGTTCTGGTCGATCGTGACGACGATCGTCGTCTCCCAGACCCGTCCATCCACCCGGATGACGATCAGGCAGATCCTTGACGCGTTCGCCGAAGGAACGACCGCCACGGTCTCCGTCGCGATCGCCTGCGCGGTCGTGGGGATCATCATCGGAATCGTGAGCCTCACCGGGTTCGGATTGAACATGGCCAATGCGATCATCCAGCTAGGACGGGCAAACCTGATGCTTACCCTGGTACTGACCATGATCACGTGCATGATCTTGGGTATGGGCCTGCCT
>JAAZJI010000029.1 GCA_012800465.1 Spirochaetales bacterium | reverse complement strand
TGAAGGAGCCGACGGGGAACAAGGTGATCGTTCCGGCGCCAAGAACCTCGCGAATCAGGGCGATCAGCGTCAGACTCAAAGCGAATCCGATCGACATGCCGATCGCATCAAGGGCGGAATCGAGAACCGTATTGCTTGACGCGAACGCTTCCGCCCGGCCGAGGATGATGCAGTTCACGACGATCAGGGGAAGATAGACGCCCAGCGCGGCATAGACCGCCGGGGCGAAGGCGTGCATCATCAGCTCAATGATCGTAACCAGCGAAGCGATGATGACGATATACGCCGGAATGTGGATCGAATCAGGGATGACGTGTCTCAGGGCACTGATGGTGATGTTCGAAAAGAGGAGCACGAAGACCACTCCCGCGCTCATCCCGATCGCGTTTGAGACCTGGGTAGAGACCCCGAGGACGGGGCACAAGCCGAGCACGATGATAAAAACCGGGTTCTCCTTGAAGATTCCCTTTGTCAATTCTTTGATGTTCATCACTTGCCTCCCAACCCGGTCACATAGCGCGATCCCGCTTCGAGCGCCTTTCCGATCGCGACGAACGTCACCGTGGAACCGCTGACCGCGGCTGCATCGCCCGCATCCAGCATACTCTTGTTCGTCGGAACCGCCTGCGCGGCACCGGTGCCCTCGAACTTGGCCATATATCCCTCATCCTCCGCTTTCTTCCCCAGACCGGGAGTCTCGCTGTGGGAAAGCAGCTGTACGCGGAGGATCTCTCCATCAGTTCGGTAGGAGGCCACCAGCGTCATCTCGCCGCCGTACCCGGCCCCCTTGAGACCGAGGATATATCCCGCGATCCGTCCACCATCCTTCAGTTCGATCATGAAGGTGACCGTCGGATCGTCGGAGACATCCTTCTGGGCTCCGATTTCATACCCCATGCTCACCGCCTCGAGACCGGCGAGCCGGCTCGCATCCGCCTGCCTTTGGATGACCGGAGCGGTGATCGAGTTGGTGAGGGCCAGCGCGGCGGCGCTGATCGCGCAGATCGACAGCAGGATCAGCGAATACTTCAGATTCTTCTTCATGCCACCGCCTCCTTTCTCGCAAAGAGCTTCTTCTCTCCGAACTTCCTCGGTCGGATATAGCGGTCGATCGTCGGGGTGGCGATGTTCATCAGGAGGATCGAGACGCTGACCGCTTCCGGCATCGAACCGAAAGATCTGAAGAGAAAGGTGAAGAATCCGCACCCGATGCCGAAGATGATCTTGCCCTTGGAGGAGACCGGGCTGGTCACGTAGTCGGTCGCCATGAACAGCGCGCCGAAGAGAAGACCGCCGCTGAACATCGACGGGAAGAACGTCCCCTCGAAGACCCCCAGACCGAGCGGAAGCCCGCCGAAGATCCACGACAGGAGAGCGCTTGAAAACAGATAGGTGACGGGGATGTGCCAGGTGATGATCTTGCGGATCAGCAGGTAGATCCCCCCGACCAGCAGGAGGAGCGAACTGACTTCACCGATCGAACCGGCGACGTTGCCCAGGAAGGTATCGACCGTATAGGGGTTGATTCGGAGCATCGCGCCGATCTTCTGCGCATATTCCGTCGTCGGATAGCCCACCCAGGAAAGCAGCTCGTTTGTGGTGGCTCCGGCCGAACCGCCTGAGACCGCCGTCTTCATGTATCCCAGCGGGGTCGCCCCGGCGAGGGTGTCGGGCATCGCCTCCAGAAGCGTCCGGGGAGTCGAGAAGGTGCTCATCTGGGTGGTGAAGCTGAAGAAGACGAAGACCCGGCCGCTGAGGGCGGGGTTCGCCCAGTTCGCCCCGAGTCCGCCGAAGACCCACTTGGCGACGAAGATCGCGAAGAAGGAGGCGACGACCGGGATGAAGAGCGGAATCGAGGGCGGCATGTTCAAGCCGACCAGAAAGCCGGTCAGGACCGCCGACCCGTCCCAGATGGTGCACTCCCTGCCGATCTTCCCGAGCAG
>JAAZJI010000028.1 GCA_012800465.1 Spirochaetales bacterium | reverse complement strand
TTGGTCATGATCGAGGGGATGAGGTTGATCTCGTTCTGGAGCAGGAGATGGTCACCGGAAGAAAAGTGCCGAAGGGTCTCATCGATCTGCTCCTCGGTGATCGCCCGGTTCGCGCCGCCGTACAGGATGATGTTGTTCCTCCCGCGGATATCCCGCTGGATGACGGTGTGCCCCGACAATCCTTCGACCGTCCGGACGAATCGGGTGTCCACTCCGCCCTTTTGAAGCATTTCGAGTAGCAGTCCGCCCTCTTCACCGATGGCCCCGGCGTGGAAGGTCTCCACTCCCGCTTTCGCAAGGGCGATCGACTGGTTCAGACCCTTTCCTCCGGGATAGATCGTCCGATTCGTCGAGGCGAGCGTCTCCCCCGGTCGAAGAATGTGCGGCACGTCATAGACGTAGTCGATGTTCAATGATCCGAAACACAGCGCCTTGCCCATGGTTCTCTCCTTGTCTACAGGATATCCTATCAGAGAAAGGACCGGAACTCCACCAACGAGGCGGCGGTCCACTTCATTGCAGGGTGATCGTCCCGAGGATCGTCCGCTTGGCCGCTCCGGTGGCCAGCGGGAAGTTTGACGGTCGCCCGTTCAAGGATTCATGGGCAAGGAGGGCGAACGCCATCGCTTCCCGTCCCTGGTCGGGGACGCCGTACGCCTCCCCGGTCACCACTTCACGGTCGAGGTAGGATTCAAGATGGGAAATGAGCGTCCTGTTCTTGGCCCCGCCGCCGCTTACGACCACCCGGTCAAGACCGTGTCGGGGGATCACGAAGCGCTTATAGCCGTCGGCGATCGAACAGGCGGTGAAGGCGGTGGCCGTCGCGATGAGGTCTTCGGCCGAAAGGTGTTCGGCCATTTCGACCAGGCGCTGAACGTATGGAGCCCCGTAGACCTCCCTCCCGGTCGATTTCGGCGGGGAAAGGGCGAAGTAGGGGTCGTCCATCAGGCGATGCAGAAGAATCTCATCGATCGTTCCCCGGGAAGCGATCGATCCCCCGTCATCGTAGGGCAGGCCGGCAAAGCGCCGGATGAGCGCATCGATGACCATGTTTCCCGGGCCGGTGTCGAACGCGTAGAGCTCGCCCGTCCTAGGCAGGACCGTCACGTTTCCGATTCCTCCGATATTCTGCACCGCGACGGTCTTGCCCGCTTCACCGAAGAGGAGGTGGTCGATGATGAGCGCCAGAGGAGCCCCTTCGCCTCCAAGGGCGACATCGGCGGCGCGGAAGTCGCTGATCACCGGGATGCCCGTCCGGAGAGCCACGACCTGGGGATTGCCGATCTGAAGCGTACCGCCGATTTCAAAAGGATCGGTGATTCCGGGGAAGGGGCGTTTCGTCGGGGCGTGCCAGATCGTCTGTCCGTGCATCCCGATCGCGGCGATCTCCTTCGGATCCACCTTCGTCTTGGCAAGAAGCCGGAGAACCGCCTGAGCGTTCCATTCGCCCAGTCCGAAATGGGCCCGGGTGAGGGTATCGATATCCGTCGTCCGCCCACAGAGTCCGAGCAGGAGGTCCTTGAGTTCGGGGGTGTATCCGATCGAGGCGAGATCAAGCAGTTTGACCGCTTTGATCGCGGAATCTTCTTCGGTGATTTCGACGAGAACCGCATCGATTCCGTCCATCGACGTGCCGCTCATGAGACCGATGAACAACGAGGTCTTTTCCATATGGATCAGTATATGATACATAATTTCACAGCGCAACGATTATTGAAACAATTTTTCTTTACAACGCTTCAGGTCGATGATACAGTAGGGGTGCGAGGAGAGGGACATATGAAATATGGGATCGACTATGCACTGGATTCGCTCACTACCGAGCAGCGGAACGTCCGGACTTCCAACATCGACGAGATGACCACGCTGCAGGTGCTTCAGTTGATCAACGACGAGGACAAGAGCGTCCCCTACGTGGTTGAAACCCAGATTCCCCGCATCGCGACCCTGATCGAAGCCATCGTCGCCGCTTTCAGGAAGGGCGGCAGACTCTTCTACATCGGAGCGGGCACCAGCGGCCGGCTGGGAGTCCTCGATGCCTCCGAGTGTCCTCCGACCTTCGGAGTGAGCCCGGAGATGGTCCAGGGGGTCATCGCAGGTGGGCGTGAAGCCCTCGTCCGGGCCGTCGAGAACGCGGAAGACCATGAAGAGGATGGAATCGACGAGCTCATCGGACGGGGATTCTCCAAGGATGACGTGCTCGTCGGTCTGACCGCCAGCGGTCAGGCCCCCTATGTGATCGGGGCGATGAAATGGGCCCGGTCGATCGGAGCGGTGGTCGGGGCGATCTCCTGCAACGAGCACTCCCGGACCTTCCTCCACGCCGACCATCGGATCTTCCTCGATGTCGGGCCGGAAGTCCTCACCGGTTCGACGCGGATGAAGGCGGGAACCGCGCAGAAGCTCGTGCTGAACATGCTCACCACCACCAGCATGATCCGGCTGGGGAAGGTCTATGGGAACCTGATGGTCGACCTTACTCCGGTGAATGCGAAGCTGGTCGAGCGATCCAAGCGCCTGATCCGGCAGGCGACCGGCTGCAGCCCTGAAGAAGCGGCCGAGGCGTTCGAGGAAGCGGAGCGCCGACCCAAGCGGGCGATCGTGATGATCCTGCTCGGCATCGGATTGAACGAGGTGAAGAAGCTCGAAGCGGTCAACAACGGACCGATCGTCGAGATGATCCGCACCTACCGCAAAGAGGAGAAAGGTCGGGAATGAACGCTGAACACCTTGAGCACGAGATCGCCGGAGCTCTGCGGGAGATCAACGGCAAGTATGCGACCCTCAGCGATTCGGAACGGAAAGTGGCGGATTACGTCACCGCCAACCCGAAAAAGGCCCTCCACTTCACGGTCCGGGAGCTGGCCAGGCAGAGCGGGACGAGCCAGGCGGCGATCACCCGGTTCTGTAAACATATCGGCTTCGACAGCTTCAACAACTTCAAGATCCGGCTCGCCCGCGATGTGTTCGACACGTATGACGAACTGTACACCCCGAACCTCGATCTGGAATCGGAGACCTCGCCGCTTGCGGTGACCCGTTCGACCATCGGCCGGACTCAACGGGCCCTCGGCTCGCTGGAAGCGATCATCGACGAAGAGGTCCTTCTTGAGTGCGTCGAAGCTCTCCGATCCGCCCGGTCGATCATCCTCTTCGGGGTGGGGGCGTCGGGGGTGGTCGCCCTCGATCTGCTGCAGAAACTCACCAGGCTGGGGATGCGGGTGTTCTATTCCGCCGAGGTCGACCTTCAGCTGACCGTCGCTTCGACCTTGACCGAAAACGACCTCGTCTTCGTCATCTCCTACTCCGGCGAGACCGAGGTGATGGTGGAGGTGGCCAACCAGGCAAGCAAGCGGGGCTGCCCGATCATCGCCCTGACGATGGAGAATCCCAACACGATCCAGGATCTCGCCGATTTCAAGCTTCGCGTTCCGGCGACCGAACGAATCTACCGCCAGGGGGCGGGGACGAGCCGGATCAATCAGCTGGCCCTCATCGACATCCTCTACTCGCTACTGGTCTCGCGGAACCTCGACGCTTCGATCCAGGCGATCGAAGAGACGATGGCGATCACTCATAGGAAGAAGAGCCGTGGATAAGAAGTCGTCGTGCCAAGATCCGGGCCCCTTCAAGTCCTCCATCCGCAGCGAGATGGATTTCAAGGCGTTCATCCAGCTGTTTGAGCAGCGTTTCATAAAGCAGGGGCGTGTGCACGATCGTTCCGCCGGAGATGGTCAGCCGTTTGGGGTAGGGTTCCTCGAGGCGCTTTTGGACCGACGAGACCAACAACCCAAGCTCACGGGCGGCTTTTTCGATGATGTCAAGGGCAAGGGGGTCTTCCTGCCCGGCAGCTTGGGCGACGACCTTGGCGAAGCGGGCGATTTCGCTCTTCGTCCGCTCCGGGGAGTTGAAGAAGGGGACCGCCCGGCTGTAATCGGGAAGGTTGAAGAAAGCAAGCATCGCTTCTCCCATCCGGGTATGCAGATCGCGTCCTTCGGCAAAACGGAGGGTCCGGGCGATCGCCTCGCGGGCGATCCACCAGCCCGATCCTTCATCGCCGAGGGCCGAACCCATGCCGCCGCTGCGGACCTCCATTCCGTGTTCGTTCCGCCCGAGGGCCACCGAGCCGGTGCCGCCGACCAGGCACAGGCCGAGTCGCCGAGGATCGTTCATCGCCAAGAGCAGGTGGATGTCCGTCACCAGCAGGAGGGGAACCTCGTTTCCGAGGATCTCCTTGAGGGCCGCTTCCCAGCGAGTCCGCTCTTCCGCCCGGCCAAGGCCGGAGTTGCCGAAACAGAAGCTCAGAACCGGCCGGCCTGCAAGGCGGGATCGGATCTCTTCGATGAGGAGGCGGACGGTCCGGACCGCTTCGTCGAAACCGACGACATACGCGTTGCTCGAGGAGCCCGTCGCATGAGCCATGAGCGTGTCGTTTCGATCCCATGCTCCGATGCGGCAGGTCGATCCGCCGCCGTCACCGCCCAGATAGATTCCTTCCATACGAAGAGTATGGAAGAGGAACATCGGTATTGCAAGGAGGGAAGGGCATGATGGAATCCGTTCTCTCCCCGCTGCGCGGCAAACGGGTCGCTCTGGTAACGAATCAAAGCAGCTTCACCCCGGATTGGAAGAGCAGCCGGCTCCATCTTCATGAACTGGTCGGGCTTTCTTGCCTGTACGCTCCCGAGCACGGTCTCGGCGGATATGCGGATCGGGGGAAGGGGGTGGCGGACACGACCGATCCGCTCACCGGTCTTCCGGTTCGGAGTCTCTATCACGGGGAGAAGTCACAACAGGCGGTCTTCGACGATCTCGATCATCTGATCTTCGACATCCAGGATGTCGGGGTCCGCTTCTATACCTACATCTCGACCCTCCGACAGGTCATGGAGACGGGAATCCCCGTCACCGTGATCGACCGGCCCAATCCGCTGGGAGGACGGGTCGTCGAAGGGGTCGTGCTTCGCCCTGAGGATGAGAGCTTCGTAGGGCCGAGGGGCCTTCCGATCCGGTACGGCCTTACGATAGGGGAGCTGGCCCATTGGATGAATGAGACATATGAGATGGGCTGCGATCTTGCGACGATCGACCTGTCCGCCTGGTGGCGGGACGATCTTTGGTGGAACAAGATCGTTCCGTGGGTCATGACCAGCCCGGCGATCGCCCATCAGGAGGGGCTCTTCTTCTACCCTGGAATGTGTCTGTTGGAAGCTACCAACCTGCATGAGGGGCGGGGCACCAGCGCTCCGTTCGAGCTTCTCGGAGCTCCGTTCATCGATCCGAATCGATTGGCGGACGAGGTGAGGAGGCTGGACTTGGACGGGGTCGTGTTCACCCCGATCTCCTACACCCCCCATGGCGGCGATCTTGTCCATGGGCTCTACGGTCATATCACGGACGTCCGCACCTTCATGCCCGTCGAGACGGCGGTGCGGATCCTTTCGCTGATCATCCGCATGTATCCAAAGCAGGTCGTCGTCAACAAGCATTTCAGGGCGTTGGCGGGCTTCGATCCCGCCGAGCTTGAGGATCCGGAGAAGGTGGTCGAGCGGATGAAGGACGAGAGCGCGGATTTCGCCGGAGCGACAAAGAGGTTTTACCGATATGACTAGAGAAGAACTGCGGCTGATGATTGGACAACATCTCGTATGCGGGTTCGACGGAACCACGATCAGCGACGAGTTCCGCAAGGCGGTATCGACCCACAAGATCGCCAATGTCATCCTCTTCGCCCGGAACATCGAAAGCAGGGAACAGCTCATGAAGCTGACGGCCGATATCCGGAAGCTGGTCCGCTCGGAGTGCCATACCGATGCGCTGATCTGCGTGGACCAGGAAGGGGGGATGGTCACCCGTCTTTCTTCCGATTTCACCAACATCCCCGGCGCGATGGCTCTTTCGGCGACGGGGGAGAGCCGGAACGCCTATGATGCCGGATTCCTCACCGCGACCGAGCTCCGCTCATGCGGGGTGAACGTCGATTTCGCTCCCACCCTGGATGTGAACTCCAACCCGGACAACCCGGTGATCGGGGTGCGCAGCTACTCGGACGACCCCTCGATGGTGAGCGAATTCGGCGGCGCGATGGCCCGCGGTCTTCGGGACGGGGGCGTGATGGCGTGCGGGAAGCACTTCCCAGGTCACGGCGACACCCATGTCGACAGCCACCTCAGCCTCCCGACCGTCGCGGGAGACATCTCCTCCCACCTCCAGCCGTTCAAAGTTGCGATCGACGACGGGATCGAGGGGATCATGAGCAGCCACATCCTCTTTCCCGAGCTCGAGGACCGGAATCTTCCGGCGACGATGAGCCGGAGGATCCTCACCGATCTTCTGAAAAAGGAGATGGGTTTCGAAGGGCTGGTGTTCAGCGACTGCATGGAGATGAAGGCGATCGCCGACAACTGGGGGACGGTCGACGGATCGTTGGCGGCCCTTCAAGCCGGGGTGGACATCGTCTGCATCAGCCATCATGTCAACTTGGGTGTCGAGGTGGTCGAACTGATGGAGAAGGCGATCCAGGATGGAACCCTCGGCATGGCCGGGTTCATGGAGCTCAAGGAGAGCACCCAGAAGATCCTCAGGCAAAAAAAGAGATTGGCGGAATTTTCGGTCAAGCCTTCCTCGGTCATCGGAACGAGGGAGCATGCGCGTCTGAACCGGGAGCTTCACGAACGGTCGATCACGTTGGTGAACGATGTCCCCTTCTCGCTGGGAGCGAATCCCCTGTTCATCGGACCTCGTCCGTTCCGGGCGACGAACGTCTCCGATGACGGAAATCAGCTGCACTTCGGCGCCGCTCTTTCGGATCTGATGGGTGGCGAGCATCTGCTTGTCGGTGACGATCCGACAGAAGATGAGATCGGAAAGGTCGTCGAGCGGGCGAAGAGCCATGAGAGCGTGGTGGTTGGAACCTATAACGGGCACCTTCATCGCGGGCAGCTCGCCTTGGCGAATGCCGTGAGCGAGGTGACCGCGGTCTGCGTGTTCGCCCTGCGGAACCCCTACGACCTGTCCGCCTTGAACCCTTCGATCCGTTCCTATGCAGCCTGGTCGTATACCCCGATGACGTTCGAAGCGATCGCCCGGGTTCTCAACGGTGAAATTCAAGCGACGGGTCGCCTGCCGATCCGATTGGGAGGAAGAGCGAATGCCTGACATGCTGGTCAAATTGTATGAGCTTCCCGATTCGAGCGCGCTGCTCGAAGAACTCAAGAAGGAGAAGATCCGGATCCATCGGGCCCTTGCTCCCGACAAGGAGCGGGTGTTGGACTGGGTGGGCGAGCATTCCACCCAAGGGGCGAGAAGCGAAGCGGACGTGTGCTTTTCCAATCAGCCGATCTCCCTCTTTCTTGCGACTCGGAAGCGGGAGATCCTGGGCTTCGCCTGTTATAACACGACGGCGAAGAACTTTTTCGGTCCGACGCATGTGCTGGAATCGATGAGGGGAAAGGGAATCGGAAAGGCGCTCCTGATCGCGAGTCTGGAGGCCCTCAAGGCGGAAGGGTACGCGTATGCGATCATCGGCGGGGTAGGCCCGGCCGAGTACTATGAGAAGACGGTGGGAGCGACGGTCATCGAAGGTTCGACACCGGGAATCTACCGGGATTACCTGGGAAGCGGCCTGGTGTTCGATGATGAATAGGGGGATGTACCGCATCCCGGAGCAGTGGATGAAAAACCGGTCGAGGTTTTTCACATATAACCTAAAGGAGGGTATCTATGAAAAAGGTTCTAGGTATCACACTCGTGTTGGTCACATGTGTCCTTCTCGGCGTAAGCGCCCAAGGGGCGAAGGAACAGGTGGTCAAACCCTTGGAGTTTTCCGTATTCTACTCCGACAACGCGACGCTTCCGTTCAAGGATACGTGGCTGACGGTCACCGAGATCCAGAAGCGGACCGGAGTGAAGGTGGATTGGGAGATCATCCCGATCGCGGATTACAAGACGAAGGTCTCCCTTGCGTTGAACACCGGAACCAACGCTCCGGACGTGATCCTGTATCAGTCGACGAAAGGAGAGAACGCGGCCCTTGCGCTCAACGGAGCGATCGTGCCGATCAGCGATTATCCGGAGTGGACCCCTCACTTCAACGCCCGGGTCAAGGAGTTCGGCCTGGAGAACGATGTCGAGCTGCTGAAGCTCAAGGACGGCAAGCGGTACTACATGCCGGCGCTCTTCGACGTGCCGTTCTACGATGGTGGTCTGATCCTCCGCGAGGATCTGCTGAAGAAGTACAATCTCCCCGTGCCCAAGACCTTTGACGACCTGTATCGCGTGCTGAAGGAGTTCAAGCGCCACGCTCCAGACTCCTATCCGCTCACGATCCTGGCCGGTCCGCGGGTGCTCTATCGCATGACGATGCCGTCATGGGGAGTCTCCCTGGGTAAGAACGGCGCCAGCGGCACGAACACCTTAAGCTGGGACTACGACAAGAAGCAGTACTTCGCCGGTGCGATCAGCGAACAGTACAAGAGCTACATCACGTTCTTCCA
>JAAZJI010000027.1 GCA_012800465.1 Spirochaetales bacterium | reverse complement strand
TTGATCCCGTCCGCCCCTCCGGTGCCGACGAAGACGTTCTTGTTGTGGTTCGCCATCCCGATCACCTCGTGGGGAACCACCTGGCCCAGGGAGAGGATCAGGTCGAACCCGCCGTGGACCAGCGCCTTGTTCACCTGGGCTTTCCACTCATAGGAGAGCTTGCCTTCGCTGACTTCCTCGATGAACTCCTTGGGTACCGTTCCGATGGTCACGATGTCGTTTCTCCAGTCGTGGATCGTGAAGAGGGCGGGATCGACACCGGGGTACATCACCTCGATCTCCTTGGGGGTCATCGGAACGTGGGTCCCCAGGGCGGGGAGGATCTGCTTCACGGCGCCGCCGTAGAACTCGGTCGCCCATACGGCGAGCATCCCGCCCAAGCCATGGATCCGGGTGATGTCCGGGGGGATGAGCAGGACCCGTTCCCTCCTGCCCAGCTTGGCAAGCCCTTCCATGAACGCGGTCTTGGTCGCCTCCATCGTCAACCCCTTCCTGTCCTCTATCCGTGCGTATACCATCGGTACCTCCAAGTCGTAAGAAAATGCGACGCCCTCATCGTATCATGAAGGGCCGATCCCGCCAAGCTTCGAAAATCTTCAGTATCTAGAGAAACGCCTGTTCACTGTTCGCGTGGTTCGTATTCCACTGATGGGTGGTCAGTTCATAGGCCGTCGCGATCGGGGCGGCTCCGTGGCGGATGAACAGTTCCTTCAGCTTCGAATCCTGCTCCAGGACCCTGAAGAGGATCCGGCCGACCCGGAGGCGGCCAAGCTGGCGGCTGAAGCCGTCGAAGAGGAGGCGGAACAGCCCGAGGCCGCGGTAGCGCACGTCGATCCCGTAGAGGAGGATCTCCGCGGTCGAATTGCCGACGAGGGTGTAGATGATGATGCCGGCGAGGCCTCCGGCGGCGGTGCGGGCGAGGTGGGTGAGCTTCGGTTCGGCATTGTGAAGCGCTTCTCCGATGAGGGTGCCCGCCGCGCTGGTCGTTCCGATCTCCAGAAGCAGTGTTTCGACCAGATGGCGGATCTCCTCGGTGTCGGCGAGCTCGCACGCCTCGAAGGTGAAGTCTTCAAGAAGGATCTCCTCGAAAAGCTCCTCGTCCTCCGGCGGGAGGGCTTCCAGCTCGGCGGCGTCCGTCTCCGTCCGATACCAGAGGATGATCCGTTTCCGCAGCTCCTGCTCCTTGAAGAGGTACCACTTCCGCTCCAGCGCCGGCTCGGTGGCGAGGACGTCCTTGAACGCCCGGAACACCCCTCTTCCCCGATCGAGGGCGGCGAAGAGCCGCTGTCGGACCGCTTCGTTGCGCACCCCCTCGGCGTACTCCTCCATCAGGCGGAACCCATCGGCGCTGGTCCACTCGGGAAGCCGGACGAAGCGATGGGGGTCCTCCCGTTCCTCCTCATCGAGAAAGGAGAGTTCATCATCGGTGATGACTTCCCCCTCCTTCAGGTCGAGGGAGCCCTCCATGTTCTGGTTCTCCATCGCGAAGGCGATCTGGTCGAGCAGGAAGTCGGTGAGGGGAGGAAATCGGTAGGTGTCCATGGTGGAAGTATACCCGCCCGCCCGTGTGCCGACAAGGTCGGCATTCTTGACACATGGGGCAAAAGAACGGAAACTAGTGAGGCGAACGAATTACGAAGAGAGGAGAAGTGTGATGAGCATGATTGAATTTATCGAAGCCAGAGAGATCCTGGATTCCCGTGGAAATCCCACCGTCGAAGTGGATGTCATCCTCGAGGATGGATCCATGGGACGGGCCGCGGTGCCCTCCGGCGCATCGACCGGGGTCCACGAAGCTGTCGAGCTTCGCGACGGCGACAAGAGCCGCTACCTCGGTAAGGGTGTTTTGAAAGCTGTTGACAACGTCAATACCATCATCGCACCCGAGCTGGAAGGTCTTGACGCCCTGGACCAGGTCGGCATCGACCGGGCGATGATCGCCCTCGACGGAACCCCGAACAAGTCCAAGCTGGGCGCGAACGCGATCCTGGGTGTTTCGATGGCGGTCGCCCGGGCGGCGGCGGACCATCTGAGCCTTCCGCTGTACAAGTATCTGGGCGCCTTCCAC
Source organism: Spirochaetales bacterium (assembly GCA_012800465.1). Classification (GTDB taxonomy): domain Bacteria; phylum Spirochaetota; class Spirochaetia; order Sphaerochaetales; family Sphaerochaetaceae; genus Sphaerochaeta. The sequence goes on along the minus strand of JAAZJI010000027.1, from coordinate 10,108 downwards.
GCGAACGTGCTGCCCGTTCCGATGGCGAACATCCTCAACGGCGGGGCGCACAGCGACAACAAGGTGGACTTCCAGGAGTTCATGGTCATGCCGATCGGCGCTCCCTCCTTCCGGGAGGGCCTCAGGATGACCGCCGAAGTGTTCCACGCTCTGAAGGCGGTGCTCTCTTCCAGGGGCCTGAACACCAACGTCGGCGACGAGGGCGGGTTCGCTCCCGACCTCCAATCCAACGAGGAAGCTCTCGAAGTGATCATGGAAGCGATCGGGAAGGCCGGCTACACCGCCGGTCGGGACGGAGACTTCATGATCGCCCTCGACCCGGCGGTCAGCGAGATCTACGATTCGAAGACGAAGACCTACACCCTGAAGTGGACCACCGGCGAGAAGCTGACCAGCGCCCAGATGGTCGACATGTGGAAAGACTGGTGCAATCGCTATCCGATCATCTCGATCGAGGACGGGATGGACGAGGATGACTGGGAAGGGTGGAAGCTTCTGACGGACCGCATCGGCGACCGCGTCCAGCTCGTCGGGGACGACCTCTTCGTCACCAACAGCGAGCGGCTGCGGATGGGGCTCGAGAAAGGGGTCGCCAACTCGATCCTGATCAAGGTGAACCAGATCGGCACCCTGACCGAGACCTTCGAGGCGATCGACCTCGCGAAGCGGAACGGCTATACCGCGGTCGTCTCCCACCGCTCCGGCGAAACGGAGGACAACTTCATCGCCGACCTGGTCGTCGCCCTTGAGACCGGGCAGATCAAGACCGGTTCGATGAGCCGCAGCGACCGCCTCGCCAAGTACAACCAGCTTCTGCGGATCGAGGACTACCTCGACGAGTCCGCCCAGTATGCCGGTCGGGACGCGTTCCGGGTCCTGTAAGTGCGAATACCCGCCATTCGGGGCCACCGCGAGGTGGCCCTGAATCGTGTTCGTGGGCATCGATGCTCCATGACGTGAATAAAATCAAACACTGTTAGAGGAAATTGTGCGAAAGCGGCCGGTATCTATAATTCCAATTGACAATGCGTTTTCGTTGACGTACTCTTACAGTAAGAAAGATGGAAATCATATGATAGGAGGAATGTGTTATGAAGATAGGATTTATCGGACTTGGAATCATGGGGAGGCCGATGGCGAGGAACCTGCTCAAAGCCGGTCATGAAGTGGTATGTTATGACGTGAACAAGGCGAACGTCGACGACCTGGTCAAATCGGGAGCCACCGCCGCCGTCTCGTCGGCCGATGTCGCGCGCCAGGTGCCGCTGGTCATCACGATGCTGCCCAACTCGCCCCACGTGAAGAGCGCCGTTCTCGGCGAGAAGGGGGTTCTCGAAGGGGCCAAGGAGGGGCTGATCATCGTCGACATGTCCTCGATCGCTCCGCTTGCAAGCCAGGAGATCGAAAAAGCGTGCGCCGCCAAGGGCGTCCGGATGCTCGACGCACCGGTTTCCGGTGGCGAGCCGAAGGCGATCGACGGAACGCTTGCGATCATGGTCGGCGGCGACAAGGACCTCTTCGAGGAAGTGAAGGACGTCCTGTTGAAGATGGGCTCCTCGGCGGTCCACTGCGGACCGATCGGGGCGGGAAACACCACGAAGCTGGCCAACCAGGTGATCGTCGCGCTGAACATCGCCGCGGTCAGCGAGGCGTTCACCCTCGTCCGCATGGCGGGCGTCGACCCGACCCTGGTCTTCGACGCGATCAAGGGCGGGCTGGCCGGTTCGACGGTCCTCAACGCGAAGGCTCCGATGATGATCGAATCGAACTTCGCCCCCGGCTTCAAGATCGATCTGCACATCAAGGATCTCGACAACGTGCTCGACACCGGTCACGGGGTGGGAAGCCCGCTTCCCCTTACCTCGCTGGTCAGGGAGATGATGTCGACCCTCCGCGCCGACGGGTTCGGTCAGGATGACCACAGCGCCTTGGCCCGCTACTATGCGAAGCTGAGCGGAACGAAGATCGGGAAGTAGGTGCGGGCATGGATACAAGCTTCATCAAGGGCATCATCCCCCCGATTCTGACCCCGATCACCTCCGATGAGAAGATCGACGAAGCGGCGCTTCGCCGCCTCGTCGAGTTCGTCATCGAGGGCGGCTGTTCGGGAATTCTGGCGTTCGGTTCAAACGGCGAGTTCTACATGCTCAGCGATGAGGAGATGGAAAGCGCCCTGGCGATCATGATCGACCAGATCGCCGGTCGGATCCCCCTGTACATGGGGGTGGGAGCGATCCGGACGAGCACCTGCATCCGCCATGCCCGGATGGGAGTCCGGCACGGGGCCAGGGGGGTCTCGATCCTCCAGCCGATGTTCCTCAAACCGACCGAGGATGAGCTGAAGGAGCATATCCGCTCGATCGCCGCCTCGGTTCCGGATACGCCGGTCCTGCTGTACAACAATCCGGGGCGCTGCGGGTATCCGATGAGCCAGCAGCTCGTCGAGGAGCTCGCGCACAGCGTTCCCAACCTCGTGGGGATGAAGGACAGCAGCGGCGACATGACGCAGACGATGGAGTTCATCCGCAGGAACCGGGATGTCGGATTCAAGGTCCTGAACGGAAAGGACACCCTCATTTTCGCCGGTCTCGCCCATGGGGCGGTCGGGGCGGTGTGCTCCACGGCGAACTATGTTCCCGAGCTGGTGTGCTCCATCTACGACAAGTTCGTCGCCGGGGATATCAAGGGTTCGCTGGAGGCCCAGTACGCCTTGAACCCGATCCGGCTGGCCACGGACGCGTCGAGCTTCCCCGTCGCGACGAAGGATCTGGCGAACCTCGTCGGTCTCGAGGTGGGAAAGCCCTTCCTGCCGACCAAGAGCTCTCCTCCCGCCCAGCTGGAGAACCTTCGGAAGCGGATGGTGGAGGGAGGTTTTTCGGTCATCGACTGATATGCGACATCCATACGATGAAAGCCGCCCCGAGGCGGCTTTCGTCACGAGCGGGGGGTCCGCTCAGAAGCTCAGGGCGGTGGTGCAGCCCATCATGTAGGAGATCTTCGCCGCCGTGTCGAGCAGGTGGGGGATCGAGCCCTCGATCTCCTCGACGCTCATGTTCGAGGTCAGGGCGCTGAGACTGATCGCCGCCACGATCCTGTCGTCCCGGCCCCTGATCGGAACCGCCGTGCAGTTGTCCCCTTCGATGAACTCGTTCCGGTCCCGTCCGACCCCTTCGGACCGGACCTTCTTTATCTCGCGCTTGAACTTCTCCACGTCGGTGATCGTCCGCTCCGTGTAGCGGGAAAGCCCCTTTTCGGCGATCAGCTCGTCCAGCTCCTCCTCCGAGAGGTCGCTTACCAGCACTTTCCCCAGCGCCGTGCAATGGAAGGGGATCTGGCGACCGGGGGTGAAGTAGGTCCGGGGCGTGGACTGGGTGTCGATCCGGTCGAGCATCAGGATCTCGCCGTTGTAATAGACCGCCATGTTGACGTTCGCTCGGGGGAACCGGTTCCACAGCAGTTCCAGATAGGGCATCGTGACCCGTCGGATATCCAATGACTGGAGAGCGCTCCTGCTGAGCGTCAAGGTCTTCAGCGAGATCGAATAGAGACCGGTCGAGGGGTCTTTGGTCATGTAGCCGGAGCTCTGGAGGGTCGCCAGCAACCGGAACGCCATGTTCGAATTCGTCGAAAGCGCGGTGCACACGTCCTGAATGGAGATGGGGCCGTTCCTCTGGACTGCGTAATCAAGAATCTGAAAGCAGCGGCTGGCCGCCTTGATCGTGTATTTGTCGGATTCGGGTGCCATGAATCAACTCCTTATGTTGATTTGATATTGGGATAAAAAGCTATAACATTGTTATACTATCGCACAAGGCAATACATAATTCAAACAAAACCTTGCGGAATTGCCTCATTCGGTCCATCGGAGGGTGGCAGGGTAGAATATCAACGCCGATTATACGATACCGTGGAATCTCGCACCTTTTATAATAAAAATTGACAGCTCGAGGGAAGTGGAGTACGCTGGAAAAGTCATCATCTCTTATGCAAAGGAGCTTCACATGGTACCGTACATTCAATCGATGGAAGTGTTTCCCGTCGCGGGAAAAGACAGCATGCTGCTCAATCTGAGTGGGGCTCATGGCCCATATTTCACCCGGAATATCGTCATTCTGACCGACAGCCAGGGTAACACCGGAGTCGGAGAGGTTCCCGGAGGAGGAAAGATCACCGATGCGTTGAACAAGGTCAAGCACCTGGTCGAGGGCAGCAAGCTCAGCAGGTACAAGCAGACCCTCCTGGAGGTCAAGGCCGCCCTCGGGAACGATGAGAGCGATGTCCGCGGATTGCAGACCTATGACCTGAGGACCGGGATCCACGTCATCACGGCGATCGAGGCTCCGCTGCTCGACCTGCTCGGCCAGTATCTGGAAGTTCCCGTCGCCTCCCTGCTGGGGGATGGAAAGGTCCGGGACCGGGTGAAGGTGCTGAGCTACCTCTTCTTCGTCGCCGACCGGAAGAAGACCGACCTGCCGTACTATTCCGATGAAGAGAACAGCGTCGACTGGTACCGCCTGCGCCATGAGGAGGCGATGGATGCGGATGCGATCGTCGAACTCGCCCGGGCGACGAAGGAGCTGTACGGCTTCGAGGACTTCAAGCTCAAGGGCGGCGTCCTGGAAGGGAAGAAGGAGATCGAGGTGATCAAGGCGCTGAAGCGGGCCTATCCCGATTCACGGATGACGCTCGATCCCAACGGTGGGTGGCTGCTCAAGGATGCGATCGCCCTCTGCAAGGATATGCACGGGATCCTTTCCTACTGCGAGGATCCCTGCGGGGCGGAAGGGGGGTACAGCGGCCGGGAGATCCTCAACGAGTTCCGCAAGGGGACCGGCCTGCCCACCGCGACGAACATGATCGCGACCGATTGGAGACAGTTCGGGCACTCCCTGAGCCTGCAGAGCGTGGACATCCCGCTTGCCGACTGCCACTTCTGGACGATGAACGGAGCGGTCCGGGTGGGCCAGCTCTGCGACGAGTTCGGCCTGACGTGGGGTTCCCATTCCAACAACCACTTCGACATCTCGCTGGCGATGATCGCCCACGTCGCCGCGGCCGTTCCGGGCAATCCGACGGCGGTGGACACCCACTGGATCTGGCAGGAGGGGATCGAGCGGCTCACCGTCAAGCCCCCGCTTATTCGGGACGGACACATCGCAGTGAGCGATGAGCCGGGTCTCGGCATCACGGTGGATCGCGAAGCGGTGCTTGCCGCCCATCAGGTCTACCTGGACAACGATCTCGGCGCCCGCGATGACGCGATCGGCATGCAATATCTGATCAAAGGATGGAAATTCGATCCCAAGCGCCCGGCGCTGGTCCGCGATTGATGGATCTTTCAACCCTCTGGAGCTTGCAGGGGCAGCTGTTTCTCCTCCTCGCCGTGGGAGCCGTCATCAGGAAGACGGGACTCATCGGCGAGGGGGCGAAAGCCACCTTGACCGACCTGGTCCTCTATGTGACGCTGCCCTGTTCCATCGTCCTCTCCTTCATGATGGAGCTCGACCGCTTCCTTCTTTCCCGGCTCCTGGTCGTCCTGGTCCTCTCTTCCGGGGTGCAGCTCTTCAGCTATCTGCTTTCCAGGATCCACTACCGGAGCGTCGAGGAGTCGAGGCGGAACGTGCTCCGCTACGCGCTGCTCGTCTCCAACGCCGGGTTCATGGGGCTGCCGATCGCCGGAGTGCTTTTCGGATCATTTGGGTACATCTACGCCTCGATCTACCTGATCCCCCAGCGGGTGATGATGTGGAGCGCCGGGCTCGCGCTGTTCGGCGACCGGGACCAGCCGCTCGGAACGCGGATCCGAAACGTGGCGCTTCATCCCTGCATGGTCGCGGTGTATGTCGGATTTCTGCTGATGCTCACCTCCCTTTCCCTGCCGTCGTTCATCACCCGGACGCTCGCTTCGCTGGGCGACAGCACGACCGCCCTTTCGATGCTGCTGATCGGATCCCTGCTCGCCGAACCGGGACGGAATCCTTTCCACGTCGATCGTACGCTGGTCCATTTCACGTTTTTGAGGCTGCTGGTCATTCCGCTTGTCACGTTTCTCGTCTGCCGGATGATCGGGGTCGATCCGGTCATCACCGGGGTGGGGGTGATCCTCGCCGCGATGCCCGGCGGATCGTCGAGCGTCATCCTCGCGTCGAAGTACGGCGGCGACACCACCTACGCCTCGAAGCTCGTGGTCTTCTCGACGCTGCTCTCCCTGCTTTCCATTCCGATCTGGGGGATGATCCTCTGATTCGGCCGCAAAGACGGGCTGATCGGATACGGTAAGAAACGGCGTGACAAATCAATCATTATTATAGAAATCAAGGCAAAGAGCCAAAAAAATAATGTTTTCATTGACATGTGGAGGAAGACGGACTACGCTGATTATGCGCTATGGAGCGCCATTGAAGGGTTTCATGGTATCCCTTTTCGAGAGAAATGACTTATGTATACGTAGGAGAGAGTTATGAAGAAAGTATTGCTTGCCGTGCTCGGCGTGTTGCTTGTTTCCACCCTGCTGTTCGCCGGTGGAGACTCGGAAGCGGGCCCCCAGACCTTCAAGGGGAAGAACGTCCGTGTCGTGATCGGATCGACGTCGACTTCCGGCGATTCCTATCTGATCGCGGAGACCGTCAGCCGCTATCTTGGAAAGGAGCTCGGCGCGAACCTCAAGGTCGACGCGGTCGGAGCGGCGAAGGCGCTTGATGCGATGCAGACCTCCAAGCCGGATGGAAACACGATCATGATGTTCCACGACATGACCTATCTCGGGATCAGTTTCGGGGCATATGACAAGATGTACAGCCTGGAGAACATGGTCGTCGGTCCGCGGATCGCCCAGAACCCCGGTTCCGCATGGGGCAGCCGGGCGGATGCGCCGTATGACGATCTCGCCGGTGTACCCGAGTACCTGAAGAAGAACCCGACCGCGGTCGTGCGGGTGGCCTGTGAGGCCGGCGGGGTCTCCCATGTCGGATTCATCGTGTACTGGCAGTGGGTCAAGGACGTCTATGGCGCCCAGATCGCCGACCGGATCAGAGTCGTCGTCGGCGGATCGACCGGGGACAAGCTGCAGATGCTCTGGGACGGAAACACCGACATCATCTTCGCCGACTACACGAGTCTGCTGCAGTACACCCAGACCGACGATCCGAAGCTCGCGATGAAGTTCGTCGGACTGATGGACAACATCGAAGGGGTGAGTGCGACCAGCTATGCCGACCAGGGGATCACCCTCGACGGGAAGGAGTTCCGGTTCTCGAAGGACTTCCTAATCTACCTGCCGAAGAACTTCCCCGCCGACCTGCTGGCCGAACTCGATGCCGCGATGAAGCGGGTCAACGCCGACCCGGGTCTGGTCGCCGACCTGGCCAAGATGACCTATCGCCCCGGGACCTACCTCGATTCGGTCAAGGCGAAGGAGTTCATCTACGGGAAGCGGAACAGCCTTCAGGGTCTGATCGATCGCGCACCATCGCTGGACGATTTGGTTTTGTAAGAGACAAGTCCGCATGGTATGATGTGGCTGCGAATCAGGCGGTTCGCAGCCGTTCTATAAGGAGATTGATATGTTGCGTGTAACCTACAGACCTTCAACTTCCCATTGGCTGTTCCCCCCGATCATCATGGGAATCCTGGGGATCCTCATCGTCATCATGCTGATCCAGCGGGCGGTCAGATGCGCCAAGGAGAAGAAGCCGTTCTTCAATCTGAAGGGGTATCGCTTTTTCATCGAGAACTGGGATAAGACGCGCCTGTTCGGGACGCTCGTGCTGATGATCCTCTACTTCCCGGCGATGGAGCTGATCGGATTCCTTCCCGCTTCGATCATCTTCATCTTCCTGTTCAACGTCCTGTTCGTCGGGCTTCATCAGTTCAAATCGATCCCGGTCGCGTTCAAAACCAAACAGTTCTGGTCGAATCCCGATTTCCGGTCCCTGATCATCTCACTTGCCATCGCCGTGATCTCTTCGACCCTCATCTGGTTCTTGTTCGGCAAAGTGTTCAAAATTACCTTACCGTAAGGAGTGTAACGATGGGTGTATTATCTTTTGGAATTCCTCAGCTGATCATGTCCGTCATCGGTGTGGTGATCGGCATCATATTCGGAGCCCTGCCGGGCATGACCGCGACGATGGCGATCGCCATCTTCCTCCCCCTGACCTACGCCTACGACCTGAACACCAGCCTGTACCTCCTGCTGGGGCTCTACGTCGGAGGGATTTCGGGTGGATTGATCCCCGCCATCCTCATCAATATTCCGGGAACTCCGTCCTCGATCTGCACCGGGTTCGACGGACACCCGATGGCCCGGAGGGGGGAGGGGGTCCGCGCCCTGCGGATCGGGATCGTCGCCAGCCTCTTCGGGGGTCTGATCAGTCTGGCGTGTCTGTTCTTCTTCACCCCGCCGTTGGCCCGGGTGGCGATCAACTTCTCGGCGGTCGAGAAGTTCCTGCTCATCGTGTTCGCCCTCACCATCATCGCGGCGCTGAGCAAGGGGGACATGATCAAGGGGGTCTTCATCGGCTTCGTCGGAGTCCTCATCTCCCTGATCGGCCAGTTCGCCGACAACAACAAGATGCGGATGGTTCCTTCCATGTTCAGAGTCGATCTGCGGATGGGCTTCCAGCTGCTGCCGGTCCTGATCGGGCTCTTTGCACTGGTCCAGATCTTCCAGGAAGCGGAAGCCGGGATGAAGGAAGAGCATCATATGGCCGACCTTTCGAAACAGAGCAGGGGGTTCAACTTCCGGGAGGACTTTAAAGGCCAGTGGTTCAACGTCCTTCGTTCGGGGATCATCGGCACCTTCGTCGGGGTCCTGCCGGGCGTCGGCGGCTCGGCCGCTTCACTGCTTTCCTACTCGCAGGCGAAGAGCATGAGCAAGCATCCGGACAAGTTCGGCACCGGTCTTGTCGACGGCCTGATCGCCAGCGAGGGATCCAACAACGGGCTGACCGGCGGAGCGCTGATTCCGCTTCTGAGCCTGGGAATCCCCGGCGACTCGACCACCGCCGTTCTGGTGGGGGCGTTCATGTTGCAGGGAATCCAAGTCGGTCCCCTGTTCATCACGAACAATCCGACGATCTGGAACACGATTCTCTTTGCGTTGTTGATCGCCAACATTCTCATGTTTGTTTTTATGTTCTATCCGATCAAGCACGTCGTGAAGATCATCAACTTCCCGAAGTCCCGGATCTTCCCCGTGATCATCCTGCTGTGCACCGTGGGAAGCTATGCTACGCAAAATGGAAATATCTTTGATGTATGGACAATGCTTTTCTTCGGCATCGTGGGATATTTCCTCGCCAAGTTCGGCTTCTCGATCCCGTCCTTCCTCATCGGCTTCATCCTCGGAAGCGATCTGGAGAAGTACTTCGTCGATTCGATCAAGGGATCGGGAGGCGATCTCTCCGTCTTCTTCTCCCGCCCGATCGGGAACGTGATCTGGGTCCTGATCCTCGTCTCGCTCGTGTATGCGTTCTGGGATGAGCGCCGAAGCAAGAAGAAAGCGCAGTCGGAGGCATGAGCGCGCACCTCTTGCGGATCCATCCGCTTGACAACGTCGCGATCCTCACCGAGGCCGCGACGAAGGGGGAGACGGTCGATTCCATATCGCTTCTCCATGATGTTCCTCAAGGGCACAAGGTCGCCCTTGAGGACTTGAAAAAAGGAGAGGCGGTTCGGCGCTATGGCGTCGTGCTCGGATATCTGCTGTGCGATGTCCGGCGAGGCGGGTGGATCGACGAGACCTCCCTGCGGCTGCCGGTCCAGCCGGAACTGGAAGCGCTGAGCTTCGCCCCTCCCGCCCCCGTCACGCTGCCGAAGCCCCGCCGGACCACCTTCGAAGGGTTCGACAATCCCGGGCATGCCTATGCGGGGGTGCGGAACATCCTCGCGATCACGACCACCGTCCAGTGCGTCGGCGGGGTGGTGAATCAGGTCTTGAAGCGGATCGAGGAGGAGCTTCTCCCCAAGTACCCGAACGTCGATTCGGTGACGGCGATCGACCACGCCTATGGCTGCGGCGTCGCGATCGACGCTCCCGATGCCCATATCCCGATCCGTTCGATCCGCAATACGATCCACAATCCCAACTTCGGAGGCGAGATCATGG
>JAAZJI010000308.1 GCA_012800465.1 Spirochaetales bacterium | reverse complement strand
TCCGCCGCGACGGAGTCTACTTCGCCCAGAAGGACAGCGAGAGCGCAACGGTCTACACCAGTCTGGCGAACTTCCGATATTCGAAAGCGAACGACCGGACCCAGATCCAATATATGAACGGAGCATTCGGAGCTCTCCCGATCCTCTCGGAGTTTTCCTATGACCGAGAGAGTGCACACGATAAGGAGTAGTTATGGCACGCAAACGTCTTTCCCAACACCCTCGCAAAACGATCCTGCTGGTGACCGCCAGTGAGATCGAGAGTCTGTATTTCTCCCAGATGCGTAAGGATTGCCGCTATTCCAACATGACCGTCGAACATCAGGAGGTGTTCAAGGACCTGCACCATCTGATCAACATCGCCGCCCGCAAGCGAAGTTCCGGAGGGTTCACCACCGTCTGGCTGGTCTTCGGACTTGCCGAGCTGGGTCTCAGTGTCCAAGATGTCCGCGCCGAGCTTGAACATGCTGAGAAGAAGCGGGTGCACCTTGCGTGGAACAATCCCGGTCTTCCTCTGTGGTTCTATCTCCACTTCCAGGAACCCAGAGGGTTCGTCCGGGACATGGGGGCGATCAACGGTGCGCTGGAGAAGGCGATCGCAGGGTACTCCTATACGAGCGAGTACTTCCTCAACGACGGAGACACCTTGCACCTCCGGCTGTACTCGGCGAAGAGCAAAGCCGCGGTCAACGGCGCGATGTACAACGATCGGACCCGGGCGGAAGCGGGCTTGGAGCCGACGCGGATGGTCGCCCTGCTCAATGAGATCACCGAGATCTGCGGTCTTGCCGATCTATCGCGGAACCAGAAGCAGTTGGGATTGAAGAAGTGACGCCGTGAGTGGTTTCCTTCTGCTGATCTATATGCTGGCGTTCGCCCTCGGGTCCATGACGCTGGCGTTGGCGATCGTGTATCGCATGGCCCACAAGGAGCGGTGGGCCAGCTTTTTCATCGTCTGCCACGCCTCGCTGCTCGGGGCGATGATGCTTCTGGCGCTCCGGACCCTCGCCAATCTCTTCATCACCGGCTTCGGGGGACAGGTCATCTCCCTGATCCTCAAGATCGTCGTCCTTGCCGATGCGGCGTTCCTGATCGTTTTTCTTCCTTTTTTCACCACGTGGGTGATCGCCCATCCGTGGCGCCAACCCCATGCCGCGCTCTTTCCGTTCCTGGCGGCGATCTACCTGGGATTGGGGATCGTCAACGAGATCCGTCCGCTGCTCTTCTTCGAGCAGACCCAGTTCATGCTCTTCGTGTTCGTGATCGGCTTCTGTCTGGTGATCCTGCTGCGGAATCTCGGCTCGATCCGGAACAAGACGGCTCGGACAAGCGCGCTGACGATCATCATCGTGAGCCTTTCGATGGTTCCGGCGATCATGCTCGCCCTGTTCTTCCCCGGGTTCAAACCGTTCCTCTACGCGGTCTACTTCATGGCGCTTTCGATCACGATCATGGTCTTCCTGTTCATGGAGTTCGTCCGCCTCGGACGAGAGGAGAAGCAGCACACCCGGGAACTGACGGTCGACGATCTCGCCCCCTACAACATCACCGAACGGGAGTTCGAGATCATCACCCTGATCAGCCAAGGTCTCACCAACAAGGAGATCGCCGCTGAACTGAATATCAGCGCCAATACGGTTACCAACCATGTGGCAAATATCTTCTCCAAGACTCAGGTCCGCTCGCGTATCGACCTGCTCAACGTGATAAAGCGGAGCGTATGACGATGAAATTCGATGACAAGACCCCGGATTGGACTCAAGGTTACTATCAGGACGAGGCGCCGGCCCGCACCGCGGCCAAGGCCTTTTCATCGACCCGACCCGGAGCGAAGCATGCGGCGCTGCTGATTCACGGATATGCCGGCTACCCCGGGGAGATGATCAGGGTGGGGCGGGAGCTCTTCGAAGAGGGATTCGATGTCCATGCCCCGCGGCTTCCGGGCAACGGAACCAGCGGAAGGGATTTCCAAAAGAGCAGGGCGAAGGACTGGATCGGGACCCTGAGGAACGCGATGGACGATCTGACGAAGAGATACGATGATGTCCTGATCGTCGGCCATTCGATGGGCGGAGCCTTGGCGGTCACCCTGGGCAAGGAGTATTCGGTCTCCAACGTGATTCTCATCGCCCCCGGACTCCTGATTCCCTTCATTCCCGTCTTCAAGCTTCGCCTGATCGCACCGTTTATCAAAAAGATCGCGGTCTCCTGGCAGCCCGATCCCGAATACACCTTCCACTACGAAAGCGAAGAGGACGACGATCGATACTTCGGAGAGCAGTATTGGTCCTGGGCCTTTCCCAAGACCCTCCTGGAGCTTGAGAAGGTCCGCAAGGAAGCGGTGAGCAACCTTTCGGATCTGAAATCGAACACCCTCCTCATCACCGGAGGCAAGGACCCTCTCATCCCCTACGACGTGGTCGCCCTGGTCAAGGAGAAGATCCAAGGCCCCTTCACCCATCTCCACCTCGAAGAAGCCGGACACTACATCCCCTACGACAAGAACAAGGATGCCCAGGAAGAGGCGTACAGGGGGATGAGGGAGTTTGTCAGAAAGGCTTATAGCGTTTGAATTGGTACCTCGCTGTGGTATAGTACTCTCATATGAGCAGGTCGATAAAATCCAAAGAACGAGTAGCTAACTTTGGGGAAGTGTTCACCAATGAGCGGGAAGTTAAAGCGATGCTTGATTTGGTCAAAGACG
>JAAZJI010000307.1 GCA_012800465.1 Spirochaetales bacterium | reverse complement strand
GCGGGAAGGGCCGACGGGGGAGGATTTCATCCACGAAGAGGTTCTCGACCATCTTACCGGCGAGACGCTGAGAATCATCTCCTCCGGCGATGAAAGACCGTTCTTCCTCTACTACGCGCTGACCGCGCCCCATACCCCGATCCTTCCGGACAGGGAGTTCCGCGGACGATCGGGCACCAACGCCTACGGCGACTTCGTCCTGCACTGTGACGATGTGGTCGGACGGATTCTCGATGCGGTCGACGAGAACACCGTGGTGGTTCTCACCAGCGACAACGGATGCTCGCCTCAGGCGGACTTTGAGGAGCTGAGGAGGTTCGGGCACCATCCAAGCCATCATTTCCGGGGAATGAAATCGGACATCTATGAAGGAGGGCATCGGGTTCCCTACATCATCGTATGGCCGGGTGTCACCCGGGCCGATACCGTCTGCGACCGGACGGTGAGCCTCGTCGACCTCTATGCGACCTTCGCCGAATACTTCGGACTATCCCTCGCCTCCGATGAGGCGGAAGATTCGGTCAGCATGCTGAATCTGCTTGAAGACCCCGACAGCGAAGCGAAGCGGACCTCCCTCATCCACCAATCGATCGACGGATCGCTTTCTATCCGCACAGGCCCGTGGAAGCTCGAGCTGTGTCCCGGCTCGGGCGGATGGTCGCCCCCGGTTCCCGGCAGCGCCGAGGAGAAGCTTCTTCCGGCGATGCAGCTCTACAACCTCGATGACGACGTCGGGGAGACGACGAACCTCGTCGACCGGCATCCCGAGGTCGTCCGGCGGTTGAAGACGGAGCTACTGACGATCGTCCGTGACGGCCGCTCGACGCCCGGGGCGAAGCAGCCCAACGAGGGAGCCGCCTTCTGGGAAACGGCGGCGTATCTCCGACCGTGACGGCCGGCTCTTTCCTGCCCTCATGCATTTCCGGCGTCCCTTCCTTGTCCCGTCATCCTGCGGTATGGCATGGTTTCATCCGGTGAGGAGCACTTGATGACGACACGCCGAAGCTCAGCGTATCAGGACCACGCCTTCACCGGTGAAGCCGTTCACCTTGACGAGCAGCGGAGCGCGGGCGTGGATGAAGTGCTTCGTCTCCTCGACGATCGGAAGCTCCTTCAATCGCTTCCCGTCCAACGCGCCCTGACCGGAGTCCGGATTGATCGTCAGGTAGAACGAGCCCAGACTGGTGAGATTGTGGAAGAAGTGGGTTCCCTGGCTCGGTTCGGCCCGCAGGTTCTTCAAGCCGGTCTCGACGATCACCTTGCTTCGTGAGATCTGGGACCAGGAGACGGGGATCCCCAGCCAGGGGTCGGAGGAGCCCAGCCGGCCGGCGACCACGAGGACATAGTCCCGTTCGGAATCGACCATCTTCATGTTCAGCTCGTCCAGCTCATCGGCCATCTCGACCATCCTTGAGGGGTCGAAGGCGTCGAGCTTGAGGTAGATGATGTCCTCGATCGAATCGAGGGTCCCGTTCCCCAGCACGGAGACGGATCGGATCACCGCATCCCTGCGGTCATCCGCTTCGATCGAGACGTCGATCTCTTCCGAACCCTGGGCGATCGGGCGGATCTGCAGGAGGCTGAACTCCGGCTTCTTCGGAGCCTTCCGGTTGAGGTTGACCGCGAACTCGATCTCGACGGGCCGCCCCATCGCTTCCGAGCCCACCCGGAGGACGTCCCGGACGATCTGCGCGAGCGGAAAGGCGTCATACTTCAACACGCCGTTGAAGGTGATGATCTTCTTCCCGACCGCCCCGACCGCCTCGTTGAACGTCCCGTTGGAGAAATCGAAGGTGGAGGCGACGTACCGGAGGCTTTCGGGGTGGGCTTCCGCCTCGCCCAGGTCCACCAGCTTGAGGTTGTCCAGCCGGTCGAGCCGGGGAACGAACCCCTCGCGAAGATCCAGGGCGTAGAACCGCTGTTGGCTGGAGGATTGATTTCCCCCAAGGAATTGAGAGGGTCGTTTCGGATGGGTGGGGCTGAAGCGCAGGACGCTGCCGCTCTCCACCACCGCCTTGCCGAACCCGAAGGAGAGCAGGCCGACCCCGTCCTCCGGTTTTTCCCCGCTTGGCGGATAGTAGTTGATCGAACGGGCGACGCCGCCGATGTTGGGATACCAGTACGGACCGTGTTCGCTACCGATCACCTGCTGGATGATGATCGCCATCTTCTCGTCTCCGAGGAGGGAGTCGGTCACCTTCACATACTCCTTCGCCTTGCGGAAGTAGGTGGACGCCCACACCGATTTGACCGCGTTGGAGAGCTCTTCCAGGCGTTCCTCCTCGCTTCCCCGATTGGGGATCATCACCGTCTCATACACCCCGGCGAAGGGCTGGTAGTGGGAGTCCTCCAGCAAGGAGGAGGAGCGGATGCAGATCGGCTGCTTGATGACGGAGAGGATATGCCTGAGGTTCACGACCAGATCCTCGGAAAGAGGTTTCGAGAGGAAGATCGAGAGCAGGGTCTCGTCCGGCAGGTCGGCGGTGGTGATCTCCTTCAGCTCGTTCGCCTCGATGAACGTCTCGAACTGGTCGGTGGCGATGACGACCGACCGGGGGATCGACAGGTAGATCTCCGGGTACTTCGCCGGAATGCCCGCCTGGCGCAGGACCATGTCGATGAACGCCAGGCCGCGGCCCTTGCCGCCGAGCGAGCCGGTCCCGATCCGGCTGAAGAAGAGGGTCTCGTCGTAGTTCGCCGGGGAGAACTGGGCGATGACCCCCTTGGTCCGTTCGGCGCGGTAGCTTCGGATCGTCTCGATCATCTCGTCGCGGATCTTGGCCACGTCGCCGCCCTCGGGGATCTTCAGCGCTCTGATCTTCGCCGCGATCGTGTAGAGGCTCTGCGCCTTCAGCCAGCGGGAGAAGTGCTCGTTCCGGAAGTGGTATTCGAAGGAGGCGAGATCGATCTCCGGCAGGATGTGCTGGAGGGCCCTCATCGTCTCAACCCGGGCGATCTCCGCCCCGGTGGCGGGATTTCTGAAGATGAAGGGACCGAAGCCGTAGTTGGTCCGCATGTAGGAGGCGAGCTGGGAGAAGAGGGAGCTGCTCCGCTTGTAGATGAAATGGGATCCGCTCCGTTCGGCCGCCTCCTTCATCGAAAGGTCGTTGGACTGGAGGAGGATCGGAAGCTCGCCGTTTCGGCGATGGAGCTCTTCGGCGAGGGCGAACCCCGCATGCTTGTCGTGGACGCCCCCCATCTCGTAGGAGACGTCGGTGATGACCCCCAGGATGTGTTTCTGATACTTGTCGTACAGCTCGAGGGCCTCCTCGTAGTTCTTCGCCAAGACGATCTTCGGCCGTCCCCGCATCCGCAGCGTCTTGCCCCAGTTGTTCAGCGCCTCGAGGATCATCGCCTGGGTCTGCCGGATCAGGCACGTGTAGATCATCGGCAGATAGGAAGAGTAGAAGCGGACCGAGTCCTCGACGAAGATGATCAGTCCGACATCCGCTTCGGCGATGTCGTGGTCGAGGTTCATCCGGTCCTCCACCAGCTTGATCATCGCCAGGAAGATCGAGGAATCGCCCTGCCAGTAGAAGAAGTAGTCGATCGCTATCGAGTCGCTGCCCTTGATGAGCTTGTTCCGCCGATGGCTTGAGGAGGGGGAGAGGGCGATGATCGGCATCTTGGGCTCCACCTCCTTGATGGAGGAGGCCAGGTCCTCCACCGACTCCGGCCCGAGATCGAGCATCGTGATGACCAATTCGAACGTCCGGGTCTCAAGCAGCTCGAGCGCTTCCTCTCCTCCGGAGGCGTAGGTGATCTTCGGGGGGCTGGAGAGGCGCAGCTGGGTGTACTCGATGTAGAGCTCCTCCTCGATCCGGCCGTCCTCCTCCAGAAGGAAACGGTCGTAGTCGTTGCAGATGAGAAGCACGTTGTAGATGTGGTTGAGCATCATGTTGCTGAACGGCAACCAGGTCGGGTCGAGGGTATACATGGAGAAAGTGTAGCACGGGCGCATAATTTTGCATAGTTTCATAAAAATGCCGCATATTTTATGTATTCATGAAATTGGTGTGTAATAATAATCGAAATCATAAAAACGGACAGGCTAAATTTCACCTTAGGCGAATCGGGCTTCTTTACAAAACAAAACGTTTTGTCTATTGTGCTACCCAATAGGAGCGAACCATATGTATGACCTTACAGATTTCATGAATGGACTCGAACGCAGGAACCCCGCCCAGCCGGAATTCATCCAGGCGACCCGCGAAGTGCTCGAGTCGATCATCGACACGGTGAACGAGAATCCCGTCTACGAGAAGCACCGGATCCTCGAACGCCTGACCGAGGCGGACCGGATCTTCTCCTTCCGGGTCGAGTGGGAGGACGATGAGGGGAATCTGCAGGTGAACCGGGGATACCGTATCCAGTTCAACAACGCCCTCGGTCCCTACAAGGGCGGCTTGCGCTTCCATGCGAGCGTCACCCTCGGAACCCTCAAGTTCCTCGGCTTTGAGCAGACCCTCAAGAACAGCCTGACGACGCTGCCGATGGGCGGAGGGAAGGGAGGAAGCGACTTCAGTCCCAAAGGGAAGAGCGACGGGGAGATCATGCGGTTCTGCCGCTCCTTCATGAGCGAGCTCCAGAAGTACATCGGGCCCGATACCGACGTCCCCGCCGGGGACATCGGCGTGGGCGCACGGGAGATCGGGTATCTCTACGGGCAGTACAAACGCCTGCGCGACGAGAACACCGGAGTCCTTACCGGCAAGGGACTTTCCTACGGCGGGTCGATCCTTCGCCCCGAAGCCACCGGATATGGAGCGATGTACTTCGCCAGCTCGATGCTGGCGCTCAAAGGAGAGAGCCTGGCGGGGAAGACGATCGCCCTCTCCGGATTCGGAAACGTCGCCTGGGGCGCCGCCCAGAAGGCGACCCAACTCGGAGCGAAGGTGGTCACGATCAGCGGGCCGGACGGGTACATCTACGATGAGGAAGGAGTGGGAACCCCTGAGAAATGGGCGTACATGTCCTATCTGCGCCTCTCCAACAACGATGTGGTCGAGCCGTACGCGAAAGAGTTCGGCGCAACCTTCGTCCCCCGGAAGAAGCCGTGGGAGGTCAAGGTCGATTTCGCCTTCCCCTGCGCCATCCAGAACGAGCTCAGCCTGGCCGATGCGAAGACCCTCGTGGCCAACGGGGTGCAGGGCGTCGTCGAGATCTCGAACATGGGCTGCCAGGCGGACGCGATGTACTACTTCCTTGAAAAGAAGATCCTCTTCGCCCCGGGCAAAGCGGCCAACGCCGGCGGGGTCGCCGTCAGCGGACTGGAGATGACGCAGAACGCGATGCACATCGCCTGGACCGCCGAGGAGGTGGATGAGAAGCTCAAGGACATCATGCGGAAGATCCACGATTCCTGCGTCAAGGAAGGGATGGAAGAGGACGGATACATCAACTATGTGAAGGGTGCGAACATCACCGGCTTCAGAAAAGTGGCCGACACGATGGTCCAGCTCGGCTACTGACCTCGTCCAACTTCGTACATTTTCCGGCGACCTTTTTTGAAGGTCGCCTTTTACATGACACTAGAGCTCGACGGAAGCGGGAATCTGTCCATCGTCCGGATCGGTCTTTTTAAGAAAATCCCCGGGATTTCCGGTCGATGCACACGGTGTGGGAACCCCCCGCCGGCGAGGAATCATCCTCCCCGGCAAGGAATTGCGCCGCCGGTTGTATGGGGTCGGTATCCAAGTGCTACAAAACCTATATAACGCTATATGTAGTGTTGTAAGAAGTTGCCAACGCTATTTATGCCGTATCATGCTTGCAAATTGAAGTGCGGGGTGCTATGCTTCCAATGGGCATGCACTGCCCTTTCTTGTTCCATGGAACACACGAATACGATAGATTGAGGATATGCATGGGTGCCGGGAAAAACGAATTAACCGCTTTGGGTCGCAAGATCTTTCTGGATCGATACGCACTCAAGGACGTCAAGAAAGAAACACTCGCCGTAGGCGACATCGTCGTTGCGGTCAGCAACCCCCAGACCGGGCAACGGGAGATCGGGACGGTCACGTCCATCAAGGACGGTGACGGGATCGTCGTCACCCTGGACGACGGAGCGATCCTGGAAGTGAAGCGGGAAGAGATCGACAAGCCGATCGAGACCGAGCCTGTCCAGATGCTGAACCGGGTCGCCAAAGGGATCGCCGCCCAGGAGAAGAAGGAGATCCGAAGCGCGTGGGAGAAGGAGTTCAACTGGATTCTG
>JAAZJI010000306.1 GCA_012800465.1 Spirochaetales bacterium | reverse complement strand
TTGACTGGAAGGCTATGAGGAAGGCAGGCTGATATGAGTTATATTGCAATCTTAATCACCTTTATTTTCATTAATAACTTTATTTTGGTCCAATTTTTGGGTCTCTGTCCCTTCATCGGGGTCTCCAAGAGCAGCGAGAACGCGATCGGAATGGGGGCGAGCGTTACCTTCGTAACCACGGTCGCTTCGGTTGTCACCTGGGCGATCTACCATTTCCTTCTGGTTCCCTTCGACCTGGCCTACCTCCAGACGCTGACCTTCATCCTGGTGATCGCCACCCTGGTCCAGCTGTTGGAGATGGTGATCCAGAAGGTGAGTCCCGCCCTCTACAAGGCGCTGGGGATCTATCTGCCGCTGATCACGACCAACTGCGCGGTTCTGGGCATTGCGATCATCAATATTACAAACAACTACAATGTGATGGAGTCATTCACCGCAGGGTTGGCTGCGGGACTGGGCTTCACATTGGCAATCGTGCTGATGAGCAACATCCGTGAGCGACTTGATCTGCATCCGGTCCGAAGGGCGTACCGCGGGATGCCGATCGCCTTCATCAGCGCCGGGCTCATGGCGCTCGCGTTCATGGCGTTCGACAAATCGTTGTTGACGAATCTGCACTTGGTATAGGATAGGGGGGATTGGTGTGAATATTCTTCTGGCGATACTGGTCGTCGCCGCCTTGGGCGGCATATTCGGATATGGTCTTTCCTATGCGGAAAAGAAGCTTGCGATCGAAAAGGATCCGAAGATCCTCGCCCTCGAGCCGATCATGCCCGGAGCGAACTGCGGAGTCTGCGGATACGCCGGCTGCAACGCCTATGCGGCGGCGGTCGCAAGCGGCGAGGCGAGTCTGGGGCTCTGCACCCCGGGCGGCCCGGCGCTGGTCGAAAAGATGAGCGAGATCATGGGGCTCACCGTCGATTCCGTCGGCGATGTCAGGAGAATGGTGGCCCACGTGATGTGTCGGGGGAATTCCGAGGTAACGAAGCGGGATTATCGGTATGAGGGCATTGAGGACTGCAACGCGGCGACGCTGCTGCTCGGCGGGGATGTGACGTGCAAATCCGCCTGTCTGCACCTCGGTTCCTGCATCAATGTTTGTCCGACCGGCGCGATCTCCAAGAACGAGGACGGGTACATCATCGTCGATGAAGATAAATGCATCAGCTGCGAGAAGTGCGTGCAGGTGTGTCCCACCGGAGCGATGCGGATGATCGGCTCGGATGACGAATACGTGATCGAATGCAACAACCATGAACCCGGAGGAAAGGTGCGGAAGTACTGTACCGTCGGGTGCATCGGATGTAAGATATGTGAAACGAAGTATCCCGAGTCGGGATGTACGGTCGATCGCTTTTTGGCGAAGTTCGACCAGCTGGCGGAACATGGTCAGATCGCCGAAGCGGCCGGGGCGTGTCCCACCAAGTGCATCATACAGCGATAGCGGATGAAACGGTTAGTCGGTGGATATACGCAGCTTTCTCACGGTCTTCCGGCGCCTTTGTTCACCAGGGTGCTGGAAGCGGTGTTGCTTCCCGCGCTGACCGAACTCAACCGAAGCGAGCACCTGGTCTTCCAGCTTGCGCTCTCCGTCCCGTTCATGGAGTTTCTGGAGAAGAGCCATCCCTCGGTGAATCTGTTGCTCACCGACCTCAGCCGGAATGAAAAGCTCGAGTTTCTTTCACACACCTTTTTCCAGAGCATCCCTTCGCTTCTGGCCCCGAAGGATCGGGCCCACCAGATCGAGCGGACGACGACGTACATGCGCAGGCGTTACCAGACCCGCTCGCGCACCCTCTTCTGCCCCTACCAGATCTTCAGTCCCGCCTACATCGGATTGATGAACCTCTGCTTTCTTGATGCCTTGATGGTCTCCACCCACAATCCCCATACCGGGAAGACCTGTTTCAGCGAACCGGTCGTCATGCAGGAGCTTGGAAAGCGGGGAGTCATCCTGCCGATCGACGATGAGATCGGCAAGGCGGTCGAAGCGTATTCCCGGAGGGAGATTCCGTTTTCCAAGCTGCTTTCGACGATCGGGAAGGTCATCGAGAGCGACCGGCCGTTCGTCCTGGCGCTGTTGAATTTCGATCAGCTCGCCACGGGTGGAATCACCGCCGAGGAGACGGGAGAACTGTTCTCCGTGCTTGTCCGGAAGGGGAGCTCTTCCACCGAAGGGATCGAAGGAGCGGAGCTTTCGCTGAAGCGGGGATACCTTCCGATGGGCTGGTACGGATACGATGTGAAGCGGACCGAATTCTGCTGCTTCAACGAGCTGCTCGTTCGGGACGAGACGCTCCATTACCTGCAGGGTCGATATATGACGACCAGCGAGCATGCCCGCTCCTACAGGAAGGACCGGGATGTGAAAAAGCGGTTGGAACACCTGATCGCTCGCGCCTCGGTGGGCAGCATCTACATCGGCGATGCCTATGACACGTTTCTGCACAGCCAGGTGCGGAAGCTCTATTGGCGGTCCATCCACGAGATCGATTCGATTCTCGCCTCGTTGAAGGATTTCTCCTATCCGAACGCCAGCGACTACGATTATGACGGGCTGGATGAACACCTTGTGATCAGCAAGTTCCTCTCCTGCGTCATCGATGCGAAGGGCGGGGCGCTCAGCGAGCTGACCTATCTTCCATCCCTGCACAACTATGGGGATTCCTTCAATCCGCTGCCGATCTACGGGACGATGGACCATCTCCTCCATCCGCCGAAGCCCGGCGTGAAACAGCGGATCTTCACCGACCTCTTCTTCGGTGAGGAGTATGTGGTCGACGAGTACGACAAGCGGGACGAAGCGAAGGTGCTGAACCTGGAGGAGCGGGTGTACGACCTGGAAGTCATCGACCGCCGATCGACGGAGTATATGCTGAGAACCGTTTGTGACCTCGAGGGAGGGGAGCTGAGGATCGCCAAGCACTACAAGATCCGTCAGAACACCGTTCTTCTGGATATCACCCTTGCCAACACCGGGGAGGAGGAGCTGTTCTTCCAATACGGGACGGAGCTTGTCCTGGCCCTCTCGCCGCCGAAAGAAGCGATCTCATTCATCCTGATGGAGAACAGGAAGTCCGTCACGATCGAAGAGGCGGAGTGCTCGTTGGACCAGGTGAAATCGTTGAAGATCTACGATGAACCGAACCATACCCAGCTGACGCTGGTGAGCGATACCCGCTTCTTCCTGGTGAAGGAGGATTGCACGATCGCCGATCCCCGGTCCGAGGAGCGTCATTATCAACATACGACCTTGCTGTGCGCCTATCGGATCGCCCTCGCTCCCGACCAGGAGCGGAAGATCACCTTGGGCCTGCGCATCGAACGAAAATAGAAGGAAAGAAGAGGATACATCATGTTTTTTCAGAATAAAGCGCTCTTGGAAGAAGTGAAAGAAGAAGCCTATACCGTCTGGAGGCGGCTTTGAAGACTCCACGATCCCGAAAGAGATCCGGACATTGGAGGAGCGGACTCTCCAGCCGACGTTCTGGGATGATCCCAAGCGGGCCGAGGAGACGTTCCGTACGCTCAATTCCCTGAAAGAATCCTATGAGCCGTGGAAGATGCTCATCGAGGAGATCGACGACCTCGTCGAGCTTGTCGAGCTCTATGCGGATGAGCCGGACGACCCCGAGGAGCGGCAGCAGGTCGATGCCCACATCGCCAGGGTGGCGGGCGAGCACGAGAAGCTGAAGCTCAAGACCCTGCTGGACGGCGAGTTCGACAGGAACGACACGTTCCTGACGATTCATGCCGGCGCCGGTGGAAACGAGGCGAGCGACTGGGCCCAGATGCTGATGCGGATGTACCTGCGCTACTGCGAATTGATGGATTTCAAGACTCAGATCCTGGACCTCCAGGAGGACGAGGGGGGGATCAAGAGTGCTTCGATCAAGATCTCCGGGCCGTACAGCTTCGGATATCTGAAAGGGGAGGCGGGAGTCCACCGCCTGGTGCGGATCAGCCCCTTCGACTCGCAGAAACGGCGCCACACATCCTTCACCAGCGTCTACGCCTCTCCGGTCATCGATGATGAGATCGAGATCGACCTGAAACCGGAGGATTATCGACTCGATACCTATCGGGCGGGAGGAGCGGGCGGTCAGCACGTCAACAAGACCGACAGCGCGGTCCGGATCACCCACTTCGAATCGGGAATCGTCGTCCAGTGTCAGAACGAGCGCTCCCAGACGATGAACAAGGAGGTCGCCTTCAAGATGCTGCGCAGCCGTCTGTATGAATACTATCGGGCGATCCAGGATGAAGAGCGGGCGAAGAATGCGATCGAGAAGAAGGATATCGCCTGGGGAAGCCAGATCCGCTCCTATGTGTTCCAACCGTACACGATGGTGAAGGACCATCGGACCAATCTGAGCGTCGGCAACATCCAGGCGGTGATGGATGGGGAGATCCAGCCCTTCATCGAAGAGTACCTGCAATGGCAGCACTCGGAGTAGGAAGATGAAGGGCAAGGGTGCGGCGATCCTTCTTCTCCTCCTGCTGGCGGGAGGGGGGGTGTCGGCCGCCCGGGACTCGGTCCTCATCGTCGCCCGAAGCGAAGAGGCGCAGCCCTTCGTTCTCGAACTTCAAGCGCTCCTTGCCGAGGGGGTGCCTCGGATCGTCCTGACGGATGGTCGGAAAGAGATTCTCGCCGGGTACGACCGTTCGGAGATCGATCGGACCTTCCTGATCGAGCAGGCCCGGGCATATGGCATGCACCGGGTGCCGCAGCCACGAAGGGAAGCCGTTTCGTCCGAGGATGCGGAGCTTTCGGTCGACTATCTGGGTAAGGGATACGACCCCGATCTCCTGGCGCTGCTTGATCGGAAGGAGGCGCTCTCATGGTATATGGACCGGGAACGGGTCCTCGGGATATTCTTCATCGATGTGACGCCGTTCGGCCCGGCGAAGCGGATCCGGCTTTTCCTTCAGGAAGGACCCCGTTCGGATCTTCAGACCCTCCATGACCGGCTGATCCTCGCTTCGGAGGAACAGGCGGTGCTCGAGGAGCTTCTGGCCCGGGCGGTCCGGATTCTCACCGCCGATACGAAAGGGCTCTTCAAGGTCGAGGGGTCGAAGGAGCTGCGCCTTTCCGAGGAGGCGGAAAAACTCGGATCGCTGGACCTGTATCTCATGGCGACGGACATTCGGACCGTAACCGTGGAGCGAAACGGCTATGAGCCTCAGACGGTCGCCGTCGAGTGGGAGGAAGGCATCACCACGATCCGGGTGGATCTTCAGCCGATCGTAACCGATCCGGTCATTCTGCTTTCGAGCGTCGGGGCGGTCCGGTATGCCTCGGAGGACGAGGTGGGCGAATCCGGCATGATCACCTTGGGATCGCCCTCCTATCCGATCGCTCTCTCCGTGGAAAAAGAAGGGTTCGTGAAGAGGGTGGTGCAGATTCCCGGGGAAGAAGGGAGGATCATCCGGTTCGGAGTGCGGAGAGCCGTTCCGGATGTGTCGGATGAACAGAAACGGTTCTACCGCCGGGTGCTGGGGACGGTGGTGAGCTTCGGCTCCTACGTGACCGCCTCTGCGCTCAGGGCAACGTACGACCCCCTGCGGGAAAACCCGCTGTGGGCGCTGGCCCTCGGTTCGACCCGCTTGCTGAGCATCGTATCAAGCGTGGCGATGGTCGCCGAGCTCTCCTCATACGCCTCGGCGATCGGTATGATGCAGGAATACGGGAGATAGCGATGATAAAAGGATTCGGTGCTCGCCTGAAGAGCTTGTTTGGAAGAAAGCGATTCGATGAATCGTACTTCGAGGAGCTGGAAGAGCTCCTCATCGAAGGGGATCTGGGCTCGAAGCTCACGATGCGGATCAGCGACGAGGTGCGGGAGCTGGCCGGAAAGAAGAAGGACCTCTCCACCGGGGACCTGCAGCTGCTGGTCAAAGAGCAGCTGAAGCCGATGGTCCATACATACCACCCGACGATCGACCGGAACGCTCTCACCGTGTTTCTGATCCTCGGGGTGAACGGGGTCGGCAAGACGACGACGATCGCCAAGATCGCCCGGCTGTATAAAGCTCAAGGGTATTCCGTCACGCTGGCGGCGGCGGACACCTTCCGGGCCGCCGCGATCGACCAGCTGGAAGTCCATGCGAACCGAATCGGGGTCCGGATCGTGAAACAGAAGAGCGGCAGCGACCCCGGGGCCGTCGTCTTCGATGCGATCACCAGCGCCCAGGCCCGGGGCGATCAGCTGCTCCTCGTCGATACCGCCGGACGGATGCACAACAAGGAGCATCTTGTGAGGGAGCTGGCGAAGATCGACAAGATCGTGCAGACGAAGGGGATCGATCCCGCCCATTACAGGAAGTTCCTCGTCATCGACTCCACCACCGGTCAGAACGGTCTCAGCCAGGCGACGATCTTCCACCAGGCGATCCGCCTCGATGCGCTGATCCTTTCGAAGTACGACTCCCTTGCCAAAGGCGGAGCCCTGGTCCAGATCGGCGATACGCTGGGTCTTCCGATCTCCTACGTCGGAGTCGGGGAGAAGTATGGGGATCTTCAGCTGTTCGATGCGGAATCGTTTCTCGACTCCCTGGTGGGGCTTGGATGAAGCCCGCGGTGGTCATCGGTGTCCTCCTTGTGGTGCTGAGCCCGCTTGCCGGAGTCAGCATGAAGGCGAACTCGATCGGCCAGATGCTGGGCGGTTATGAGGAAGGGGACCGCTATCGCCTGGACGTCTCGGCCTACTCGCGGGTGCTCTTTGAGGATGGCAGGCAGGTCTGGGTGGAGATCGACCGATATATCGAGCCGGCGACGAAGGTCACGACCCGGACCTATCGGGACGGTCGGATCCTCAGGCGGACCTTCACCGACGGTTCGCTCGTCAAGGAGGAGGAAGAGGGGACGGTGAGCACCTATACGCTGGATGAAGGGGGGCGCCTGATCGTCTCATCGACGGCCTCAGGGGAGGATGAGCCGATTCTCGCCTACTACTCCTATGACCGAAAGAGGCCGAATCTCATCTCCATCGCCCGCCTCGGGGAGGGAGGCCTCGTCCTTTCACGGTTCGTCCGGGAGCCGGAGGGAAGCAGGTTCAGCGTGGTGGACGAGGAGGGGGGACAGGTCTACGTGACCATGGGGACTCTGAAGATGAGCGATGGGTGGAAGGAGGGGGAAGCGCTCGCTCCCGTTACGGTCGACGAGACCGAGGAAGGCTTCCTGCGGCTGGTTCAGGATGACCGGATCCGGATCTATTCGCGCAGCGGACAGCTCCTGAAGGAGCGGACCGATGCGTATGAAAGGACCTTCTCCTACACGCCGGAGGGGGTGCTGAAGGAGATTCGGACCGACTATCCCGATGATCGGGTGGTGATCGACATCCATGACGACCGGTCCCTGGTCCTCCGGCAGGAGCTTCAAGGCGGATTGCCGGTGAAGGATACCCGCTACCACGAGGATTTCGGGTATACTGAAACCCTGTATGACCTGAAGGGGATGCCCTACGCGGATGTGACGTGGGCCCCCGGGGGAATGCGGGTCACCTCGATCCGCTATCATTGAAGAGGTTGCGATGGTTTTGCGGCTTGCCTGGCGATATGCGTTCTCGAAGGCGAACAAGCACCGCGGCGTTTCGATCCGGATCGCTCTCGGTCTCGGTGTCGGCATCCTCGCCATCCTGGCGACCGTCAGCTTCATGCAAGCGCTGCAGCGAGCCCAGTTCGATCATATCCGGACTTTCGAATCGTTTGACTTCCACTCGGACGTAAGCCATTCCCTGGAGGATGGCCGGCTCCTGGCCAAGGAGCTTGAAGGTTTGGGCAGCGTCAAAAAGGCGTTCGTCTATCAGGATCTTCCCGTCCTGGTGGTGGACCGGGCGGGAGAAAACCATCCGATGCGGATCCGGGCGATCGATGTCGGGGCCGACCTTCCCATCCACCCGGTCGCCGGCGAGCTCTTCTCCTCCGAGGGCGTCGCGCTTTCCTATCGGAACCGCTTCCTGGGAAACCCCCTCACCATAACCTTCCTGCGGAGCGGGAAGCAGGTGACGCAGGTTCCCACCCAGCGGAGCATCCCGGTTTCCGGAATCTATGCGACGAGGTACGGGCCGTTCGACGCATCGACGATCCTCGCCACCCCCGAGTATCTTTCCTCCCTCACCGGGGGAGGGGCGTATTCGATCGGGATCTTCACCGGCGAGGAATCGGTCAGGGAGGCCGAACGTGAGCTGGGCGCCTATGGGTTCATCTCCTACAAGGAGGCCAACCGGAGCCTGTACCAGGCGATGGAGCTCGAGCAGAAGATGATGGGCCTGCTTCTCTTCCTTCTGATCATCGTCCTCATCGTCCATCTGCACGTCTCCTCCAAACGACTGGTCGGCGCCAAGCAGCGGGAGATCGCCCTGTTGAGGACCCTCGGGTTTCAAGAACAAAAGATCGCCCGGGTTTTCGTCTCCCAGGGGCTCATCGTCGCCTTCATCGGCTGCCTCCTCGGTCTTCTGCTCACCGCTCTGTTCATTCTTCTCTACCCGCTGCTCCGGGTTCATGTCTTAAGCGGTCTCGGGCTCGACCTGACCCTCGCTCTGCGATTCGGGGAGGTCGCGCTTCTCTGCGCCCTCATCCTCGCTCTCGCCGCCCTTGGCGCCTACACCGGCTCCAGGCGGCTCGTGCACGTCGATATCATGGAGATACTTGGCCATGGCGAACTCCTCTGAATGCGTCCACCTCGCTTCGATCACCAAATCGTTTCCCGCGACCCAAGCCGGTGACAGCCGCCTGATGATCCTGGAGGGGATCACCCTTGCGATCCCGCACGGAGAGAGCGTGGCGATCGTCGGCAAGAGCGGATCGGGGAAATCGACCCTTCTTGAGATCGCGGCCGGTCTGCTCTAGCCGGACAGCGGGACGGTCAGGCTGGACGGGGTGTGCCTCCACGACCTCGATGACCGGGGAAAGGCGGCATTGCGGGCGAAGAAGATGGGGTTCATCTTCCAGGCGAGCTACATGCTCTCCGATTTCACCGCGCTGGAGAACGTTGAGATCGCCGCCCTGATAGCCGGTGCCGCCCCGCGGGAAGCGGATTCAAGGGCGAGGGAGCTTTTGCATCGGGTGGGCCTCGGAGAGCGCCTTGGCCATACCAGCGACCAGCTCTCGGGCGGGGAGCGGCAACGGGTCGTCATCGCCCGCTCGCTGGTGAACGATCCGGCGATCATCTTCGCCGACGAACCGACCGGGAATCTGGATGAAGAGAATGCTGCGATGGTCGAAGACCTGCTTCTCGGTCTGGTGAAGGAGCGGAAGGCGACCCTTCTGCTCGTCACCCACGACCCGCAGTTCGCCGGCAGGCTCGATCGCGTCCTCACCTTGCGTGAGCGGACGCTGGTGGAGGGCATGTGAGCGGACGCCTCTTCTCCCTTCTGATACGACGTTCCCTCGGGCTGATCGGGACCGGAGCGAGCCGGAGGCGGATCCTCTTCCAGATCCTGATGATCACCCTTTCCTTGAGCGCCCTGGTCTTCGCCCTGATCTTCGTCACCTCGATGAGCGATGCGATCGCGAACAAGTACGCACTGCTCAACAGCGGGCACCTCATCGTCCACGACCGGGTGTTCCCCACGAGCGCTTCCTATGATTCCCACCTCGTCGGAACGTCGTACGGTCTCATCTACTCCAAGGAGCGGACCGCTCTCGTCTTTCTCAAAGGGGTGGAGGATGACTATCTTGCGGGACGACGGAAGGATGAGCTGACGATTCTCGAGGAGAGCGGCGAACCCACCACCTTGATGAAGGTGATGATCAGCAAAAGCCTTGCGGGAACTCTTGGGGTCCGCTCGGGGGAAAACCTTGCGCTGATGATCGGGACCGAAGAACACGTGCGTCCGACGCTGGTTCGGGTAGGCGCGGTCTATGACAGCGGCTACAAGGAGCTTGACGAGCTGCTCGTCTTCACCGACCTCTCCTCGCTGGTCCGCCTCGGAGGGGAATCGGTCTCCTTTCATCATGAGGTTCTTCTTGAGATGGATCGGATCGAAGAGGTCCGGAATCGGCTGGTCGGCGAGGGGCATCGGGTCACGACGTGGAGCGATGAAGCCCCCCTGATCGCCGGCAACCTCATCACCAGCAAGGAGGCCACCTTCATCATCATCGGCCTGATCGGCCTGCTGCTCGGCTATGCGACCAGCGAGCTCGTCCGGCAGATGGTGGAGGATGATCGACGCCAGATCACCGTGCTCCTGCTGCTCGGTTCCCGGAGGCGTCCGGTCGGCCTCTCGTATCTGGTCGCTGTCCTCATCGTGACGATCATCGCCCTGATCCTCGGAACCGCCTTGGGGATCCTCCTTGCCCATGCGGTGCCGAAGGTGCTTCCCCTGATCGAGAAACGATCGCTTCCCCTCTTCTCCTTCTATCTGCTCCGCTTTCCCGTCGCCGTTCCGACGGCCCGGATCCTCATCCTGGGAGCGTTGGTGATCCTTTCCAGCGCGGTGACCGTCTTTTTCAGCCTGCGTCGGGCGCTGAGACGGCAGAAAATCGGTTCCCTCGCCTATGATTAACAAGCAAAGTCCGGTATACTCCCGGATATGAATTTTGAAATCTTCGTCCTCGGGACGAGCGGGATGATGCCCTTGCCGAACCGGAACCTCACCAGCGCGATGATCCGTCGCGAAGGGGAGCTGTTCCTCTTCGACTGCGGCGAAGGGACGCAGATCTCGTTGAAAAAGCTGAATCTGAAGTGGAAGAGGATCCATTCGATCTTCATCTCCCACATGCATGCCGACCACGTGACGGGTCTGCCGGGAATCCTGATGCTCTCCAGCCAGGTCGACCGGGACACTCCGTTGACCCTGTACGGTCCGAGCCGGCTCAAGGAATACGTGGACGCGAATCGTCGGATCCTCGACATCTACATCAACTATGAGATCATCGTCAAGACGGTGGAGGAGGGGATCATCCTCGAAGAGGAGGAGTATCTCGTCAAGGCGTTCGAGCTGAACCATACCAAGCCGTGCTTCGGGTACGTGTTCGAAGAGAAGAAGCGCCCCGGAGAGTTCCATCCTGAGGTCGCCGAGGGGCTCGGCATACCGATGGGGCCGATGTGGGGGGTCCTTCAGAAGGGCGGGACGGTGACCTTGGAGGACGGGCGGGTCATCCGGCCTTCCGACGTAATGGGGGAGCTGCGGGAGGGACGGAAGTTCGGCTACGTC
>JAAZJI010000005.1 GCA_012800465.1 Spirochaetales bacterium | reverse complement strand
CGGTAAGGCGTTGGATTATATTCAAAAGATCTGGGAAACCTTCCCCGAATTCAAAGCGGACAAAGCGTTCCTGGAAGTCTCGATCGACGAGACCGCCACCCCCACCGACCCCAAAAGCCACCTCTTCATCGCTCTTGAGTTGAAGCGACGCGGGGTCCATCTGAAAACCCTCGCTCCGCGCTTCGCAGGAGAGTTCCAGAAGGGGATCGACTACATCGGCGACCTTGCCCAATTCGAGCAGGAGCTCATCATCCACGAAACGATCGCGCTCGCGCATGACTACCGCCTCTCGGTCCACTCCGGCAGCGACAAGTTCTCGATCTTCCCCCTGCTTGCGAAGCACATCGGTCGACCGTTCCACGTGAAGACGGCAGGAACGAACTGGTTGGAAGCGATGCACGTGGTCGCATTGACCGACCCTTCGCTCTATCGTCGGATGCACACCCACGCCCTCGCACGTTTCAAGGATGCGACGGCGTTCTATGTGGTGACGACCGATCTGAGCAAGATCAAACCGTTGGATGAGGTATCGGATGACCGACTCTGCGATTACCTGAAGGATAACAATGCCAGGCAGTTGCTCCACATCACCTACGGCTATCTGCTGCAGGACAAGGATGAGAAAGGCGGATACCTCTTCCGCGACGAATTCTTCACCCTCCTCGCCAGGGAAGAGGAGCTCTATCAGGACCTGCTGGCCACGCACATCGGCAAGCACTTCGAGCTTTTGGGCTGGAAGAAGTGATCATCGGAGAGGATCGAGGAGGAGGGCGGCCGATCGGCCGCCCTCCTCGTTCAATCCTTCTTTCTTTCGTCCGGAGGTTCTCTTTTCCCCGTCTTCCGACGATCACACGTTGTAGATGTGCGTCAGCTCATCGAAGAGACCGGCGATATCCGCCTTGCACTTGCCGCAGGTGGATCCGTAGCCGGTGAGCTTCTGAAGCTCTTCGAGGGTGGTGACCTGTTTCGTCTTCACCAGGTCCTCGATCTGGACATCGGTGATGTTGTGGCACTCGCACACGATCTTCGCGACCGCATTCCGGTAGGGATTGGACAGGCCGTTCTTTTCCAGATAATCATCGATCGCCGCCCGAAGCCCCTTGTCACCGAGCACCGAACAATGGAACTTGTGCTCGGGCAGGCCTCCAAGGGCATCGGTGATCACCTCCGGTGAAAGATGGTAGGCATCCTCGAGCGTCAGCCCGATCGCCATCTCGCTCAGCATCGAAGTCGATGCGATCGCCGAGGCGCACCCGTAGGTGAGCCAGCGGATCGCCTTGATCCGTCCGTCCTCCACCTGGATCATGACGCGCATCTGGTCGCCACAGGCGAGCGACCCGACGTCGCCGATCCCATCGGGAACGAAGTTCTCCTTCTCGTCCCAGGTGTTCCGGGGATTCATGAAGTGGTCCTTTACGGTAGGACTGTATACCCATTGGGCCATGAAGTTGCTCATATCGCAGACATCTCCCTGAGCCGCTTGATGATCGGAGGCAGCTTCTCCAGGACATAGGTGACATCATCTTCGGTGTTATAGCGCCCGAAGCTGAAACGAATCGATCCATGGGCCAGCTCGATATCGACCCCGCTGGAAAGCAGGACGTACGAGGGCTCCAGCGAACCGGAGGCGCAGGCGCTCCCGGTGGACACCTGGATTCCTTCCAGGTCGAGGTAGAGCAGAATGCTCTCTCCTTCGGCGTGGGGGAAGGACACATCCAGCGTTCCCGGCAGACAGTGCTCCTGGTTCCCGTTGACCACGACGTTCGGGATCCGCTCGAGAATCCCCTCTCGAAGCATTTCACGCATCCTCCACAGCCGTTTCTCTTCATCCTCCCGATCCCGTTTGGCGATCTTCGCGGCGGTTCCCATTCCGATGATCGCCACCGTGTTGGAGGTTCCGGCTCTTCGGCCTGCCTCCTGCCGACCGCCGTGGATATAGGGGATATAGGGTGCCCCCTTGGCGACCGCGAGCGCCCCGACCCCCTTCGGGCCGTAGAACTTGTGGGCGGAAAGGGAGAGGTAATCCAGACCCAGCTCCTCCATCGACACCTCGATCTTTCCGATCGCCTGCGTCGCATCGCTGTGCACATGGGCCCCGGCCTCGTGGGCCATTTCGACGATCGTTCCGATCGGCTGGATCGTGCCGATCTCATTGTTTCCGAACATCACCGACACCAGGGCGACATCCTCGTCAAGAAGCCCCTTCAGCACATCCAGGCGGATCCGACCGGTGTTGTCGACCGGACAGAGGTCGATCCGGTATCCCCGATCCCGGAGATAGGCGACCTTCTCGATGATCGAAGGATGCTCGATCGTGGTGGTGATCATCCGGTTCCGTTTCGACCCCTGGTCGATCCGATCCCGGAAGATGTTGAATACCGTATTGTTCGCTTCGCTCGCCCCGCTGGTGAAGACGATCGAACCTCTTGGTGCGCCGATCAGGTCGGCGACCGCCGAACGGGCCTCCTCGATCCTGAAGGAGGCGTCGCGTCCGGAGCCGTGCATGCTGGACGCGTTGCCATAGAGCGCAAGCGCTTCATTCATCGAAGCGATCACATCCTCATGGATCGGAGTCGTGGCGTTGTTGTCTAAATATACAAATCTCATGGTAACCCTCATACTCGATGTTCATGCCCATGACCGGGCTTCGATCAACCGAACGCTGAGTAGAGTGGTTCCTCCCCATCCTCGGCGGGACAGGTTTTTGTATGGATGAGACGCAGGTACCGCTTGCGGGCGAAACGGATCCGACCGGTCCGGGCCCACTGGGCGTATGCGCAGATTTCAGGGATGTACGAGGCGAACATCGCCCGCCATGCCGTCATCTTCAGACATCGCCTGCATTCGACGAAGCGCTCCGTATAGACGGTGCATTGCTTCGTTTCGGGATCGTAGAACTCGCACCAGGAATCGAGATCGATGACCAGCGTGTTTCCGCTGACGACCTTCTCATGGCAGCACAGCCCGCACCGGGAGCACTTGCTCTCCCACTTCGCACCCATCATCATTCCCCCAATGAGGCGAGCTTGCTCTGGACGGCGGAATCGATCGCGGGAAGGACCTCGATGGCGGTCACGGCGATATACCCGTCCTGGACCGCCTGGAAGTCGCTCTCCTCGGTCATGCACCGCTGCGTGGGGCCGGTGCCCCCTTTGAGGGTGAGGATCACCGAGGTTCCGAAGCGGACCGAGGAAGGATCGACGACGTGGATCTCCTCGTTCCTCTTCGTCGCGATGGCGTCATGGTACTCGAGGTACGCGAGATTCGCCGGTTTCGCCTTCCCGTTCGGGTTGGGCGGCACGTTGATGCTGATGATCGTCGAATCGTCGATGAGCTCCATGAAGAACGACAGGTTGTCCCGGACGAACGTGGCCCCTTCACGGAACGCGAACCTGCCGTTTCCATCCTTCGCCGCGCTGATCGCGATCGCCTTCAGCCCGTTGATCGCCGCTTCGCGGGCGGCCGCGACCGTACCGGAGTAGAGAACGTCGGTCGAGATGTTGTAGCCGTGGTTGATTCCGCTGATCACCACATCGGGCTTTTCCCCGAAGAGGCCGACACGGGAAGCGTAGAGGATGCAATCGGCGGGCATCCCGCTGCAGTGGTAGCGGTTCGGCCGATATTCCGTGATCGTGATATCCTCGCGCAGGGTCATCGCATGGCTCGAAGCGCTCCGTTCAAACGTGGGGGCGCAGATCCAGATTTCGTGACCGGCTTTTTCAAGAACTTCCGAGAGGGTGTTCAGTCCCTCGCTCATATATCCATCGTCATTCGTCAAGAGTATCTTCATGTGGCGTCAATCGTCCGGGAACACAACCCGTGCCGGATCGTTCGCCCCGTAGATATACCAGCGAGGCTTGAATCCGAAGATGTGTTCATATTCCTCCAGACGATCAATATAGCTTGGAAGGGCCTCCTTGCTCAAGAGGACCATGATGTTGCCGGCAAAGCCGTTATCCACCTGCACCGCGCCCAGACACCCGTCCAGTTCACCCGCCCGCTTGATCAGCCAGTCGATCTCCGGCACGGTCACTTCCAGAAGATCCCGCAGCCCGGCCTGGACCCGGCTGAAGATCTTTCCCAGCTGAGGGGCGTCGCGGGAAGTCAGGAGGTTCGCGGCATCCTTGACCAGCTGCGACTCCATCAGGACGTATTGGGCGTTGTGCCGCGCCTCCTCGTCGAGGTGGACGACCCGCGAAGTGATGTCGCTCTCCGGGAAATCACGGATGAACGCTCCGCTGTAGTGCTCGCTCAGCTGCTCGAACGCAACTTCGATGTCGAGCTTCTTGTCATGGATCTCCTCCCGCATCGCCCCGGGGGGGATCTTGGAGTCGACGACGAGGGCGACATGCTGCGGGCTCTCCTCGGTGAAGGGGAACTCCCGTTCCTGATATGTGACGTGCTGCAGGTCGAAGAAGAAGAGCCTGTTCCGACCGGCGTTGAGGATCGTCAGCAGGTCGCTGACCCGGCATGGCTCGCTGTTGAAGGTGGTATTCGCCTGATAGACCAGGCGGATCGTCGTGCTGAAGCTCAGATCGAGCTGCAGGAGGTGGTCGACGGCGAGGACGGTTCCGATCGCGGTGGTGGTGGAGACCGTCTGGTTGTCCGCATGGAGCAGCCGCCCCTTGAGGGTGATGTCGAGGCCGGGAATCTCATGATCGTCGGCGACCATCATCGCGATGACGCCTTTGGGGTAGTTCCCCCACCGGTCCTCCTTGCGGAACTTGATGTTGTTCAGGGGGAAGCGCTTCCGATCGTTCAGGGTGGCGTTGAAGAGGCGGACCATGGTGTCATCCCGGACCGAGAGGGCGACGTACACCGTCGAACGGTCGGTTCCGACCAGGGACCAGCCGCGGCACGCATCGGCGTAGGCTCCAAGAACCGTGCAAGCACCCGGCACCTGCACGATCACTTCGGGGGTATGACCATACTCCTCTCTATGCTTTGCTATGAGTTGTTCCATCTTCCACCCTTGAATTCATGGTCAGTGTAGGATACTTGAAAGGACAATGCAACAAGAAAACCAATATTGTAGGATTTGATTTCTCCCATAAATCATGCTCCTGCACGGGTTTCAAGGACATCGAGGTCATATCCGGGGATGAAAAAAAACCACCCGAAGGTGGTCTTTTCATCATCATCACTGTTCCAGACTATAGCGCTTTTTGAAGCGTTCAATCCTTCCGGCGGTGTCGACCACCTTCTGGGTTCCCGTGAAGAACGGGTGGCACGCCGAGCAGATTTCGACCTCCATGGAGCGGGCCGTGGTCTTGGTCTTGATCACGTTTCCGCAGGAGCACTTGATCTCG
>JAAZJI010000305.1 GCA_012800465.1 Spirochaetales bacterium | reverse complement strand
TGTGCCCATACGATCGAAGGCTCGATCCGGCACGTCGACCTGACCGTGTATCTGCGGGACTTCGACCTTGAGAACCTCGATCGGCGGATCACCGTTCTGAAGGACCTCGCCCGGACGATCGAAGGCCTCCAT
This sequence comes from Spirochaetales bacterium, assembly GCA_012800465.1. GTDB lineage: Bacteria > Spirochaetota > Spirochaetia > Sphaerochaetales > Sphaerochaetaceae > Sphaerochaeta. The sequence goes on along the minus strand of JAAZJI010000305.1, from coordinate 2,665 downwards.
CCCGGCGGGAAGGTCGACCTTCAGGCGAAGCACGTCTACTACAACATGGCTCAGGTCGCCAAGGATAAACCGATCGCCCTGGACACCCTCCTTGCGGCGGGAAAGGCGCTGGGCTTCGAGCTGAAGGACGAGGTGATCCGCGGGGGGACGGACGGGTCGCGGATGGCGAACGAGGCGGGGATCCCCTGCCCGAACATCTTCACCGGCGGTCACAACCTCCACTCCCTGTATGAATGGGCCGCCCTTCCGGCGATGGTCGATGCGACCCGCCTGATCCTCAAGATCATCGAGCTGGGGGCGGCGTCGTGAAGCGGATCGGGGTCCTGCTCCTTTTGCTCCTTGCAAGCGTTCCGGTCTTCTCGGCGATTCGCGTCCGGGGCGGACCGACGGTTCCCGGCGCGTTGGTCGACCTCACGCAAGAGGCTCTCGTCTCGGTGATGGGCCCGCGTCTCAAGGAGGGAGAGGAGTTGAAGGCCCTCCTTGTCGAGGAGGCGGACCGCTATCTGTTGACGGTCGAAGTCGATGAGCGGAAGCTCGTCGTTCCGATCCCTCTTTCCTGGGAGGTCGAACCGGGCTATATCGCCGACTCGCTAATCTACGATGGGCTTGCCTTGCTTGACGATCTTCCCCCGCTGATGATCGATGTCGTCTCGAAGACGAGCGTTCTTGTCGAGAACCCTCCCTCCCGGATTCGCGTCGGCGACCGCTTCCGGGCGGTCGACGCCCGGGGAGACGAAGTCGGTCTGCTTTCCGTCCGGCGGGTCGACGATTCCTATCTGCTTCTGCACCAGGAGGGGGGGAAGCCCCTTCAGGTGGGGATGGGCCTTGTTCCGGGACCGAAGATCCCGGTGCATCTCCGTGCGAGCGTGGATCTTCGGGGAGTGGTCGGATTCCATGCGGGTGCAGCTCTTCCGCTTCGGATCCATCCGTTTTCCTTCGCCGTTGAAGGAGGGCTCTCGGGTGGAAGGGAGCTCGTCATGAGCGTCGGAATCCGCTCCCGGATAAGCTGTTCCCAGATCTTCGGAACCGGGTGGGCTCTTTGGCGGGGCCTGGGCTTCAGCGCAAACCTCCTGGGAGGAGGGGCCTACCGTCCTGACCGGGGGTGGGGAGGATATGTCCAGGGGATCTTCCTCCTGGAGTACGTCCTCGGCCGGTGGGTCGTCTTCGCCGGGGGGGGTGAGCGGATACGGGTCTTCGGATCTTCGGTGGATGATGGACTGTTCTTTACCGCCGGAACGGCGTACACTTTCTGATATATGAAGAAGCGCGTCCTCCTTCTGCTGCTCATCCCTCTGCTGCTCGCCTCCTGTCGCTCGGCGAAAGATCTCCCCGGCTCCGGAGCCCCTTCGTGGGCGGAAACCGCCGAAGAGGCGGGGAGTCAGGTGTTCTTCCACGGCGAGGGGCGGGGGCTCGACCCCTATCGGGTTCTCTTTGGCCGGATCGAGGAGGCGATCGGGTCCGAGCTCGATTCCCGCTACCTCGATGAACTCATCGACACCGGCGGCATCGCGGATCTCGACCTCATGATCACCAACCGGTACCGAAGCGGGGATGAGATCCATCTCCGGGCGCGGGCGGCCGAGGAGACGATCGAACGCCTGAAGGCCGAGCTGGCCCGGGAACGTCAGGATCGGGCCGACCGGATCGAGGAGCTGCTTCAGGAGGCGAATCTCGCCTACAAAGCCAACGAGGACACGAGGACGATCGCCTGCTACCTGGAGGCGGCCCGGATCGCTTCGGAAGGCCGGGTCGGACCGAGGAGCCATCAGCCGGAAGCGCTGGTCGCCGAGGCGGTCGGGTATATCGAGCCGCTGCAATTCGTCCTGACCCGAAGCGAAAGCGCCTCCGCCCGGACGACCGTCACCCTGCGGAGGCGGACCCGGCTGCTCGCTCCCCGGGTGCTGAACGCCCCGATCGCCGCCAGATACGAAGCGCGCAACCCCCTCGGCGCCAGGTATGAGGATGTCCTCTTCTTCAACAGCCATGCTTCGGGACAGCTGCTCTTCGAACCCCTGAACACGGCGATGAAGAGCGAGGGGGTGGTCACCTTCTTCCTGAACCTTGAGATTCCTCCGCTGGAACCGGATCTTGTCCGGCAGGTCGAAGAGGCGCTGAAGAAGGTCTCGATCGAGTTCCCCTACAGCCTTTCCGCTCCGTTCGGACCGATCGGGGTTTCGCTGAAGGAGTATTCGGTCAGCGGGGATCCGCTTTCTACCGCCCATGCCGGATCCGCCTTCAGCGAGGGCTCGAGGCTGGACGGGATCCGCCTGGTGGAAGTCGCTTTGGAGCGGACGGCGGAGAGCGAGCTGGAGGATCTGGTCCGTCAGATCCCGAGGGATCTCCGCTATACGGTGATCGGGTCGGTGGGGGTGCTGGGTTACGACAAGGCGCTGGACGAGACGATCGCGGTGGTCAGCGGCTCGTTCATCCTCTACGACTCGGTTCGCTCGACGGTCCTCTACCATTCTCAGGACATCGAAGCGGTTGGATGGGGTGCGGATCGGGAGGAGGCGAAGGCGCTCGGCTTCAAGCGCTTCGGCCTGATCGCCGAGTACCTGTTTCGGACCGTTCTGACGGAGGTGCGCTAGGATAGGAGCGTTCTTTTATGGTATAGTCTCGGCATGACGTTACGCGAGATCTTAGAGCTTACCGAAGCCACCCTTGT
>JAAZJI010000304.1 GCA_012800465.1 Spirochaetales bacterium | reverse complement strand
ATGTGGCAGGTGCGGGACGGCAAGCACACCTTTGACTGGGTACAGCCGGAGATGAAAGAGGCGCTCGTGGAACTCGCCTCCTGGTACGAGGAGGGATTGATCCACCCCGAGTCCCTGACCTTCGGATGGAACGACTGGTGGAACGCCTACCTCAGGGATTCGGTCGGCATGTGGTATCACCAGCCGAGAAGACTCTCCGAGATGAATACCGCGTTGCGACAGGCCGGCGTGGCGGATGCCAACATGTGGCCGATCGCTCCTCCCGTCGGACCGAAAGGATTGTCGGGAACGGCGAATGAAGGACAGCCGTGGGCGACCTTCTTCGGCAAGAACGGAAATCTTGAGTTGTGCATCGAAATCCTGAACTATACATATACCCAAGAGTTCTTCCTTGCCTGCGGCGGACGGAATGATGTCTATTATCCGTCGCAACGGACGCTGAACGAAAAGGGATGGCCGAAGTTCTATTCCTACGAGGAGATGTTGGCCGATCCGAACTACGAGGAGAGACGAACCGAAGTCCTCTATTCCATGCTCTATACCGGATGGTGCATCGAGAACCCGAACATGACGAATACCTGGCCCGATCGTGAACTGGCCGAATACGTCAAGAAACAGTTCCAGAATACGCTTTCTCCGGCGCAGGTCGTAGGAAACGAGCTGGCTGACACCTATGCGGTGACATCCTCCAAGCCGGTTCCCGTACCCGCGGACGCGAAGTACTTCACAAGACTGCAGGACAAGTTCAGGGAGATCGCTTCGCGAATCGTATCCGGAAGGGGAGATGCGGATGCAACATGGAATGAATGGCTCGACTACTACGCCAAGAACGGCGGGCCCGAGATTGAAAAAGAGGTCAACGAGCTCTTTCCTCTCTGATGATTTGTGACATCTGATGATAAAGACAATATGGCGGATTCGTCCGCCATATTGCATATCGTTAAAAAGAAGCAGTGAATTCCTGTCCAGGTGTATAATGAACATGATAAAGCGGAAGCCTTACATGAAAACACTCGGTGTTCCGGACAGATGGAGGTGAACGATGGATGCTTCCAAGCGAACAAGGACTCAATCTTGGAAACCGTTGAAGTCTTTAAAGTCACTACGAAGAGAGATCGTGAAGAACAGGATGCTCTTTTCCATGGCGATCGTGATCATGATCTGGTATGCAATTTTCCGATATGTGCCGTATTATTGGAATCTGATCGCCTTTAAGGACTATAGCTATCGGCTCGGTTTCTCGGGAAGTCCCTGGGTTGGACTGAAGCACTTCAAGGATGCTGTCGCCGATGTCGAGTTCCGTCGCGTATTTCGAAACACGGTCATCATCAGCGGGCTGAAGGTTTTGATCGGATTTCCGTTCCCCGTGATCCTTGCCTTGTTCCTGAATGAAGTGTTTCAAAGCTGGTACAAGAAAAGCATCCAGACGGTCATTTTCATCCCGTATTTCATTTCATGGGTCATCTATGCAAGCATCATGATCACCATTCTCTCTCCCACCGATGGATTGCTCAACATCCTGCTGCGATCGGTGGGAAAAGAGCCGATTTATTTCTTGGCAAGCACCGAATGGTTCAGGCCGCTTCTGATCATCTCGGAGATCACCAAGAATAGCGGATACTTCACCGTACTGTTCATGTCCGCACTCGCAAGCGTCGATGAGGAGGTATACGATGCATCCGTCGTGGATGGCGCCAACCTGTTTCAGCGGATCTGGCATATCAATCTGCCCGGAATCGCCTCGGTAGTGGCCATCGTTTTCATCGTTCGACTCGGTCAGCTCTTCATGTCGGGATTTGAACAGGTGTATGCGCTCTACAGCCCGATGGTCTACAGCGT
>JAAZJI010000303.1 GCA_012800465.1 Spirochaetales bacterium | reverse complement strand
CCCTTTTCTTGGTATACTGAATCATCTCCCGAAGGAGGTGTCCGGATGGACAGGTTCAATCATGGTGGGCTGGCGGTGATCTGCACGAATCTACGGAAGGCGTGCGAGAAGCAGCTTCGAGATGAAGAAGCTACACTGTTTGGCGACCTTGCAGCGTATTTTTCAGGGAAAACGGAAAGTCCCGGACAGGCGACGCTTCAGGAGATCGGAGCGGTTCTCGACGAGGAGCTTGCGACCCTGTATCCCGCGGCGAATGAGCAAGCCGAAGCAGCCGGGGATCGTGGAGCGAAGCGGGCGCTCTTGTGGGGGGAGAAGGTTACCCGCCTGCACAAGAGTTTCTTGATGCGCCTTGAGCGCAACCCCAAGCTGCTGGAGGAGACTCCGGTGTGGGTGTGCGAGAGCTGTGGGTTTCTCTTCGTCGGAGCCGCACCGCCTGCGATCTGTCCGATCTGCAAGGTTCCGAACATCAAAATCCACAGGATGGAGGTCAGATGATGTTTGCTTCCCGTAATCTGCGCTTGTGCACGAAGGATTGCATCTGCCTTTTCGTCTGCCCGACCGGGGCGACCGATACGGAAAGCGGTCAGATCGACGCTTCGAAGTGTCTGGACGGGTGTCGCCTCTGCGTCGATGCGTGTCCCGGGGGAGCGATCCATCTGGTTCCCGGGAACTATCCCAAGCCGCAACCCAAACGGGAAGATGTGGTCGAAGCCCTCTTTGATCTTGCCGAATCGAAGGTAAAGACCCGGGCGCTGGCCGGTGCGCTGGGAGAGGACCACCGTCTTGCCCGAAAGGCCCTCGATTTCTCCCTGGAGGTCCTGGCTGAGGATTGCGTCCGCGAAGCGGGGTACATGCTGCCGCAGAGCGCTGTGACAAAAGAGTTCCTCAAGAACCTGAAGGAAAGATATGGGAGCGATCCGGCCTTCCCCGTCGAGGCGGTCGAGCGCCTGCTTGATCTGTTATAGAACGGCTTCGATCGCCAAGGCGAGTCCATCCTCGGTGTTCGGGGCGGTCACGGTGTCGACCATGGCCTTGATGTCGTCGGGCGCGTTTCCCATCGCCACGCTGCACCCTGCGGCTTTGAGCATCGCCACGTCGTTGTAGTAGTCCCCGACCGCCATGACCGCTTCCCGGGGAAGGGAGTAATGGGTCGCGAGGGCCCTGACCGCGTCCCCCTTGTCCACGCCCCGGTGGAAGATCTCCAGGTAGATCGGCCCCGACCGGAGGATCGTGAACCGGGGGCCCATCCGTTCGACGAGCCGTTGCTCCATCCGGGAGAGATATTCCGGATCCTCGTGCATGCAGAGGACCTTGAACGGCTGTTCATCGGCTCCGAGCTTTCCTTCGTTCTCATGGAAGGAGCGGACGATTCCCTTGAACCCGGTGACCTTCAGCTCATGCTCCGTCCAGTACCCCTCCTTGGAGGCGTACCAGTCGGTGTTCGTATAGACGAACGCGTTCAGGTCGGTGTGTTCCACCCAGTCGAGGATCTGATGGATCTCCTCGTGGTGAAGCGGATGCTCCAGAATGGGCCGTCCCTTCTCGTCGAGGACCAGCGATCCGTTGAGGGTGCCCAAAGGGCCGGTGATCCCAAGCTCCTTCTGGATCTTTACAAGGCTCTTTCCGATCCGGCCGCTGATCAGGGCGATGATGATTCCCCGGCTGTGGGCATCTTGGATCGCCCTCTTTGTTCGAGGGCTGATCGTGTGGTCGGGACGGATCAGGGTTCCGTCGATATCCGTGCAGATGAGCTTGATGGAGGGCATGTCTTTACCTTAGAGAAATAGCCGGTCTTTGCATAGCCGGAACTAACCCCACACCCTGCTTGCCAGCGATATTCCGACCACGAGGATCGCAGTGATGATGATCAAAACGGAAGAGCTCCGCTCTTGGTGATCATCGGCAGATACCCGCAGGGTTCCTTCCGCCGAACGGAAGAGCGCTCCGTCGATGCGCTCCGAAAGGGAGCCTTTCGCCGTTCGGAAGCCGGATACGAGGATTCCGAAGTAGGAGAGGGCGAGCACCAGAAGCGAACCGAGTCGGCCCTTGAGCCGGGGGTTGGAGGAAACCAGGCTCTGACTGGCGGAAAGGAGGGCGATCAACCTCAGCCCCTTGGTGAGGGCCAGGGCGAGCGCGCCCTTGGTCAGGGCCAAGGTTCCGAAAGTGGCGATGACCTGGCCGTTCGGCTCGAGGAGGGAGATGAGGATCAGGGAAAGGAGGAGCATCAACGGGGGGATGAGGCGGATCTTCCGGTTCGACATCCATTGGATCACATACATCAGGACGGTGATCGCAAAAAGCGGGACCGGGCCTTTGGCAAGGAGGATCGCGCCGATCGCGATGATCAGGACGATCGTCCGCTCGACCTTGGGGGGCCGCTCCTCGGTGGTCGGCAGGGCAACCTCGAAGGAGTCGGAAAGGAATGTTTCGGGAAAGGATCCATGGCGCATATAGCGCTCTCCGAGGATCCCAAGGATGATCGAGGTGACCATCCCGAGTCCCAGCATCACGGGCGCCGCGACCCAGATCGCAGGTCCGTACACCACCCAGGAGGCGATTTGAAGCTGGGAAAGGTTGCTGACGAACGCCCCGACCACGCTGATGCCCACCAGCGATACCCGATCCTTCAAGAGTCCTTTGGTGAGCTTCATCGCATATCCGCTGCTCATCGTTCCGGCGAGCGAGATGAGAAAAAGGGAGGAGAAGAGGGTTCCGCCGACCATTCCCTGCCCGATCGCCTTCAACAGCAGGATGAAGAAGTAGGAGGGGTAATCGATCGATTGGAGGATGAGAAGCAGGGGCAGGTTGGCCAGTCCGAGGCGAAGGAAGGGAAGGGGTTTGGGGATGAGATGCTCCAGGGAGGAGAGCAGCAGGGTGCTTGCGGCGATGAAGGAGATCTTCCGGTCAGTAGGCGACATCATCGATCTCCTCGGACATCGGGCCGACTATGGTCAGCAGGACGTGGTTGGGCAGACACGCGATGAAGGAGCCGCTCCGATCGATCGGGCTCTGGATCGTGCAGGTCTTGTTGGGGCACGCCGAGTCGACGATCCGGGCCTTGCCCTCCCGGATCTCGATATGGGTATCCCCCAAGGGGCCTTTCACGACGATGGACCGGTCGCTCTTCAGCGAATACCGGTAGATTCCGTCGGCGGTCTGGACGGAGAGATAGCCGCTGCCGGTGTCTTGGCCCTGGGCGAAGATGAACAGGACGACGGCGGTGGCGCAGAGGACAATGATAAGAATATCGCCCGCCAGGGAGCTCGGAATCTTCATGTCTTGAGTGTACAGAGCTCCTCCGAGGAGGGCAATATGAATCCGATCGGCAATTGACGGGAGAGCACGCGCAAATTATGATTGTGTAGAATATGTGTAGTTATGTGTCGAATATGCAAAGGCACTTGTACAAGAGCTCAAGAAGTGATGAGGTAGGCTATGAAGTTGATATACGTGGCGGACGGCTGTATCGATGACCGTGAAGCGATGAAGCAATATCTGGAGCTCTCGGGTTTCGAGGTGCAGGCGTTCGAGGAGCTT
>JAAZJI010000302.1 GCA_012800465.1 Spirochaetales bacterium | reverse complement strand
CCTTCAGAACGGTGATCCGCCGATCGAGGTTCTCAAGGTCGAAGTCCCGCAGATACACGGTCAGGTCGATGTGCTGAATCGAACCTTCGATCGTATGGGCACAGTAGTAACCGTATCGTCCGTCCGTCGCCTCGGGGCTCTCCGCCTGCGGGAGGGCGCCGATGAACGCACTGGCCATCGTAAGGGCGTTGACCATCCGGCCCCGGGCCGCTCCGAGGTGGTAGCTCACCCCTTCAAAGCCCACTTTCACGGTCGCGGCGTTGAAGCACTCGCTCTGGATCTCGAAGCGCCTGCCTCCGTCGACCGTGTAGCAGTACTCGCAGTCGAGCTTCTCGTAGGGGAATCCGTCCATCCCCGATCCGGTCTCCTCGTCGCTGGTGAAGATGATCTCGATCCCCCCGTGCTTGAGCTCGGGGTGTTCCATGAGGTGGCGGACCGCGCTCATGATCTCGGCGATTCCGGCCTTGTCGTCGCTGCCGAGCAGGGTCGTCCCGTCGGTGACGATGCGCGTCTCTCCGATGTACCGGGACAGCTCGGGGTTTTCCGCCGCGACGATCGAGTGCTCCCCGTTGAGGGGGATGTCCCCTCCGTCGTACTTCTCGATCACCCGGGGTTTCACTCCGTCGCCGGGCACGTCATCGGCGGTGTCGACGTGCGCCATGAAGCCGACGACCGGCACCGCTTTCTCCATGTTGGAGGGGATCTTCGCGATGACGATCCCCTTCTCGTCGATCTGCACATCCTCGATTCCGAGCTCCGAGAGCTCGGAGGCGAGCATCCTCAAGAGATCCCACTGCCCGTCGGTGGAGGGGCGCCTGGTGTCGACGAGGCGGTCGTCGCTCATCGTGTCGACCTGGATGTAGCGGAGAAACCGCTCAAGGATGTCTTCTTTCAACCGGGTCATCGTATCTTCCTCCTCGGATTGATTCAGTATCACACAAAGTGCGGACCTCATCAACATCGAGGAGGAAGCGAGATCCTCTAGACGTTGAAATTGTATCGTTTGAGCATCGGCTTCACGATGTCGAGCACGTTGTAGATCGCGAAGACGCAGATGAGGATCCCCGTGACGACCGGACCCCGTTTCAGGGTCTTGCCCACCGCCATCACGCTGGCGGTCAGCGCGTAGGAGAGCTCCGGTTCGGTGGTGACCCCTTTGAGCCACTCGCCGAACGCTTCATCGGGGTCGCCGCCGAACTGGTAGTACCGCCAGACCGCCATCACCGTCTCGCTGACGATCCCCGCGGCAACGGCGATCGCCGCGGCGGCGGTGATCTTCCCCCAGAAGACCGTGTTCGGCATGCACGCATACACGATCCCGGCGGTGAAGAGAACCATCGTCCGGGTTACGAGCTTCTGCATGTCCTTCCAGAACTCCACCGGCTGGCTGGGGGCGAGCCGCCGGGCCAGATCCCCCGCCTCGGCAAGCAGAATCTCCCTGACTTGGACGAGAGAACGTTCCAGCTCCGCCTTCCCCTCCTCGTCCAGGAGGGTCTTCGCGTACTCCGTCACCAGATTTAGATCCTCCTGAGTCT
>JAAZJI010000301.1 GCA_012800465.1 Spirochaetales bacterium | reverse complement strand
CGAGTTGCTCATCGACCTCGAGGAGTTGATGGTGGATGGGTATCTGGAGTATGAGGACATCTATACCGTTCCCGTGTTCGACAGGAACCGGATCGATTATCAGGCCGTCCGGGCGTACAAGGAGCCGCTCCTTGCCAAGGCCGCCGAAACGTTTCTGGAAGATGCCGACGGGCAGGAGCGCTCGGAGTACGCCGCTTTCTGCAAGGAGCATGCATCCTGGCTGGAGGACTACGCCCTGCACAGCGTGCTGTGCACCGTGTACAACGACTCCCGTTGGTTCGAGATCTGGCCGAAGGACCTCGGCCTGCGCGAGCCCGAAGCTCTTGCCGCCGCCCGAAAGCGGTATGTCGCCGAAATCGAAGAGGTGAAAGTGCTTCAGTTCTTCTTCTACCGGCAGTGGCTGAAGGTTCGCTCGTATGCGAACGAGCGGAAGATCGAAATCATCGGGGACATCCCGATCTTCGTCGCACCCGACAGCGCCGATGCGTGGGCGAACCGCCACCTCTTCAAGTTCGATGAGGACGGCAGGCAGCTCGCGTCCAGCGGCGTACCGCCGGATTTCTTCAGCGAGACCGGGCAGATGTGGGGCAATCCCGTGTACGATTGGCCGGTCCATGTCGAAGAGGAGTTCGCCTGGTGGACACATCGGGTCCGCCACACCTTCCTGCAGTGTGACATCATCCGGATCGACCACTTCCGGGGCTTCGCCGCATATTGGGAGATCCCCTACGGGAACCCGACCGCCGAAATCGGCTCGTGGGAGCCCTCACCGGGGGCCGAGCTCTTCAAGACCTTGAAGAAGAACCTTGGAGAAGACCTGAAGATCATCGCCGAGGATCTGGGAGTCATCACTCCGGATGTGGAGGAGCTCCGTGATTCCAACGGGTTCCCGGGGATGAAGATCTTCCAGTTCGCCTTCACCGTCGAAGAAGGAGCCTTGGATCCGACGAACGAGTTTCTTCCCTACAACTGCGGCGAGAACTCCGTCATCTACACCGGCACCCACGACAACAACACGACGCTTGGGTGGTTCCGGGCCCTCACCGGGGAGGAACAGGATGTCGTCCGGCGGTATTTTGAAGCGCCGGACGCCCAGATCGTGTGGCAGATGATCCGGCAGATGCTCCACAGCGTATGCCGCTGGGCGATCCTGCCGATGCAGGACTGGCTTGAGCTGGACGCAAGCGGACGGATGAACACCCCCGCGACCGTCGGCAGCGCCAACTGGTCGTGGAGGCTCGCCTCCCTGATCCGGCTTACCGGGCGTTAAAGCCTGGTAAGCAGATGGGCGACGAGCTCATCCAGCATCGGTTCGTCCGCATGGAGGGCGGCGATCTTCGCCGCTTCGTACCGGACGCCGACGAGGAGCGCTTCGGTCCGCTCGGCCAAGGTGATGTCAAGGGAATCGGTGAAGAGGGTTACCGAGTCGATCGTGTCCTCGCTGACGTGGAGGTTCAGCGTCGCCTCGCCCCACGCGAAGCGATGGGTGAAGGAGTGGGTGAACGGCGGCGTCCGCCTGAGGATCAGGTCGAGGTCGCCGAAGAGCCGGTAGTTCGCACTTGCCGGTTCGAATTCGGAGAAGTCGATGTGGAACACCTCGCTTTCCCCGTAGCGCTTCCGGAAGACCCGTTCGAGAGCCAGTTCGACCTCCTCGACGGTGATGTCCGCCTTCGCTTCCCTGAGGTTTCCCACCCGGGAGGCGACGGACTTCACCGCCTTGGACGCGAGTTTGGTGTCACTTGGAGTGAGGTAGTCCGCCATCACCGAAAGGTCGCTCTTCACCAGCAGCGTCCCGTGATGGACGAACTTCGTCTTCGTGTTCCGGAACGCGTTGCCGCTGATCTTCCTGCCCTCATGGAGGATGTCGTTCCGACCGCTCTGCTCGGCCGGGATCCCCAGCTCGGCCAAAGCATCGACGACGAGGGCGAAGTTCTCCTCCTTCGTGGCGGTCTCCTTGTCGCCGATGAGGGTGAAGCAGAGGTTCCCCCGATCGTGGTAGACCGCCCCTCCGCCGCTTTGACGGCGGACCAGTTGGACTCCGTCCCTCTTCATCGCGTCCAGGTCGCACTCGCTGTGGGGGTTCTGAAAGCGACCGATGACGACGCAGGGGTCGTTCACCCACAGGTACAGGATTCGGCTGCAGGGCAGGTCCATCAGATAGGCTTCGCCGGCGAGGTTCGCCGCGCAGTCGTGACTCGTCGAATAATAGATTGCCAGGTCCATGCCCAGGAGTGTACCTCCAACGTGCCCGGTCATGCTATACTCGGTGCATGAATATCGTGCTTTTCGAGACGCTGGAGGCCCGAAACATCCTCGCCCCGGACGATTACCGCGCCGGACACATCAAAAAGATCCTGAAGCTGAAGGAAGGCGACTCGTTCAAGGCCGGGGTGGTCGACGTCTCCACCGGCGTCTCCACGATCACGAGGGTGGGGAAGAAGGGCATCGAGTTCACCTATGTCGAGGAGAAGCCGGCCGAATCGCTGTATCCGATCACCCTGCTGGTCGGGATGGTCCGGCCGATCAGTATGCGGAGGATCCTGCGTGAAGCGGTCTCGCTGGGGGTTGGGCGGCTGATCCTCGTCCCGACGGATACCGGGGAGAAGTCCTATGTCCAAGCGGGGCTGTACACAAGCGGTGAATACCGCTCGATCCTCCTGGACGGAGCGATGCAGAGCGGCCAATGCCGGCTTCCCGAAGTCGTCTTCACCGCCTCCCTGGATGAGGAGTATCCGTATGAGGGAGTCAGGATCGCCCTGGACAACATCGAAGGTTCGATCAGCCTCGATCATGTCGAAACGGACCCGGAGCAAGGTGTCACCCTCGCCGTCGGCCCGGAACGCGGATTCAGCGACCGGGAGCGGATTCTTCTGAGGGAGCGAGGGTTCATCCTCGCCACGTTCGGCAATCGGATACTTCGGACGGAGACGATCTGCAGCGCCGCCGTCCGGGTCTTGCTCAGTCGACTGGGTTTCCTTTAGATTGGGAGTCGAAAGGAGAAGAGCGATGGCACATAACGTGGTTGAAGCCGCCGAAGCGATCCTGGACAAGGAGTTCAAGGTCCTCGATCATGGGTTCGTCCGTCTGGTGGACTATCTCGGAAGCGATGAACGGATCGTCCAGAGCGCCCGGGTCTCCTATGGCGAGGGGACGAAGACCTACCGTCAGGACAAGGCCTTGATCAACTACCTCCTCCGCAACGACCATACCTCCCCCTTCGAACAGGTGAACTTCACCTTCCACATCAAGATGCCGATCTTCGTCGCCAGACAGTGGATCCGGCACCGGACCGCCCGGGTCAACGAGATCAGCGGCCGGTATTCGGTGATGAAAGCGGAGTTCTACGTTCCGGACAGCGAGCACATCAATCTCCAGAGCGAGGACAACAAGCAGGGGCGGATGGAGGAGGCGGTCGATCCCGCCTTGGCAAAAGAGGTCCAGGCGATCCTCGCCGCCGACCAGAAGCGGAGCTACGAGACCTACGAGAAGCTCCTTGAGATGGGCTTGGCCCGGGAGCTCGCCCGGATCAACCTGCCGCTCTCGATGTACACAGAGTGGTACTGGCAGATGGATCTGCACAACCTCTTCCACTTCCTCAAGCTTCGCCTCGATCCGCACGCCCAGTGGGAGATCCGCGTCTACGCCGAAAAGATCTTGGAGATCATCCGACTGGTGTGTCCGATCGCCGTCGACGCGTTCGAGCAGCACAAGCTCGGAAGCGCGACGTTCAGCGCAAGCGAGCTTGAAGCCCTCAAGGAAGTGCTTGAAGGAAAGGAGAACCCCCTGACCGGTCGTGCCCTCCGGCTCTTCGAGGAAAAACTGAAGTAGCGAAACTCTTCATAGATGCACTTCGCTCGACTCCTCGGTTTGTCGGAAACAATCCCCGGTGAGTGCAATTGTCAAAGAAAGGGAGAGCGGATAGAGTTATCCCATGGCGAAGAAGGAGACACGGTACACCGTAGGTTCGGAGGTAGAGATCTTCAGCACGGTCGTCAGCGAACCGGTCGCCCCGAGTCTCCAGGCTCGGGAGCTGCCCGACCAAAGCGGCGTGTACCTGATGAAGGACAAGGACGGCCGGATCATCTATGTGGGCAAGGCGAAGGATTTGCGCAAGCGGGTGACCAGCTACTTTTTGGCCAACCGGGGCGCCAAGACCGCCGCGCTGGTCCGCAAGGTCGTCACCATCGAATACATCATCACGGGGAACGAGTACGAGGCGCTCGTCCTGGAGAACAACCTCATCAAGAAGTACTCTCCCCACTACAACATCTCCCTGAAGGACGGAAAGTCCTATCCGGTGATCCGGATCACGAACGAGCCGTTTCCCAAAGTCATCAAGACCCGCCAGATCGTCGACGACGGGTCGGCCTACTACGGGCCCTATCCAAGCGCACGGACGCTGGACCGATACCTCGACCTGGTCTACAAGCTCTTTCCGCTCCGCTCCTGCTCGATCCCCCTGCGGAAACGGGAGAAACCCTGTCTGTATTACCACATCGGGCTCTGCAGCGGCCCGTGCGCAGGTCTGATCGGGAAGGAGGAGTACGGCGAATACATCGATGCGGTCCGGGATCTCCTGGAGGGTAAGGTCGACGGATTGCTGAACCGGCTCCATGAGGAGATGCTCAAGGCGAGCAGGGAGCTGCGCTTCGAGGAGGCGGCGACGAAGCGTGACCAGGCGGAAGCGGTGAAGATGATGGCGACGGATCAGCAGGTCCAGGAGTTCAGCGAAGAGAATCGGGACTACGCGGCGATCGAGATGCGGGGGCCGCTTTGCACGATCAGCCTGATGCAGATGCGCGAGGGGCAGGTGATCGGGCGGGCCCTCTACCGTGCCGAGACGTTCGGGGACGAGACGGAGACGCTGCTGGCGTTCCTCATCCAGTACTACGCCGACGGGATGAAGCTTCCCCGATATCTCTACGTCTCGCACGAGATCGAGGTCGACCTGATCGGACGCTACTTCCTCGAGCACTTCGGAGGCACCTTGGAGGTGAGCCTTCCGATCGAGGGAAGACACTATCGCATCCTGCGGATGGCCAGGGAGAACGCGGCGCGGGATGTCGAGAAACGGCTGAAGAACAAGGACAACACCCAAGCGCTCCATCTTCTGAAAGAGCTTCTGGACCTGGAGAGCGAACCGGTACTGATCGAGGGGTTCGACGTTTCCCACCTTCAGGGCAGACACACGGTGGCATCGCTGATCTCCTTCAGGAACGGGAACCCCGACAAGCCGAACTACCGGCGCTACAACATCAAAAGCGTCGAAGGGCGGATCGACGATTACGATTCGATCCGCGAGGCGGTCGCCCGCAGGTACCAGAAGATCCTCAATGAGAACCTGGAGCGGCCCGGTCTGCTGCTCATCGACGGGGGGCATGGGCAGGTCGGTGCGGCCCGGGAAGTGCTGGAGGACCTTGGAATTTTCGACATTCCCGTCGTCGGACTGGTCGAGGGTTCGGAGACGGTCGTCTTCGGCGACGGGCGAGCGGATCTGGATCTCGACCACGACAATGAAGCCCTCAGGCTTCTCATCGCGGTCCGGGACGAGTGCCACCGCTTCGCCCACGCCTCCAACCGGGCCGCCCGCTCCCGTAGCGCTTCCTTCCAATTGCTCCAATCCGTCGACGGAATCGGGAAAAAACGGAGCGAGGCGCTGATGGCCCGCTACGGAAGTCTCGAGGCGTTGCTGAAACAGGAACCGGAGGACCTGGCCAAGGATGCGGGCATACCGCTTGCCGTCGCCCGGCGCCTGGTCAGGCAACTCTCCCTATAGTAGCGTCGCGAAGGACGCAGTGGAAAGCTCTTTCCCCTTTTTGATGACGATCCGGTAGATCAGCCGCTCGAGGATGAGGGGGACCTCCTCGGTCCGGCTTTGCTTCACCTCGATGTCCGCCTGGGCGAGGGCGATGATGATCGATCGGATATCCTTCGAGGTGTAGCGCTTCGCTCCTTCACGATAGGTGGTCTTGTCCTTCGGTCGGCGGATGGCGCTGTTTTTCAGAAGAACGTGGGCGTTTGTAAAGACCTCTTGTTCGTTCTTCCCTTCCTCGAACCCCTCGGTGACGGAGAGCAGTCGTCGGAACTGCCACAACAGGCCGCTGACGAGCAGGACGGGGGTCTGGTAATCGCCGCTTCCCAACAGGGCGTGGAGGCTGGCGAGGGCTTTCTTGAGGTCCCCGGCGGCGAGGTGGGGGAAGAGGGTGAACGCATCCTCGACCCGGCTGTGATGGAGGTAGGTCTGCACCGCCTCCTCGTCGATCGGCTTCATCGGAGAATCATGTCGCCAGAAGAGGGCGAGCTGGTTGCACACCGTCCTGAGCTCTTGGGTGTTGTCCTCCGTCATCGCGATCAGCAGTTCGACCGCCTCGGAGGTGATCGTCAGCCCGAGCCGGCGGAAGTGGGTCCGGATCCATGCGGATTTCTCCCCCTCCAGCAGGTCATAGAACGTCCGGGTCCGCTCCTTGGGGACCGCATCCATGATCTTCTTCGAGATCGAGGTTTCGTTCGTGGCGAGGATGACCGTCGCGCTTGGGCTCGGGTTGGCCAGATATCCTGCCAGATCGGTGAGAAAGGCCGCACTGGCGTTTTCCAGCTGACTGATGAGGATCAGGCGATGGTCGCTGAAGAGCGAGTCGTTGGCAAGCGATGCGAACAGCTCCCCCTGTTCCCCTTCGAACGGGTAGAAGCGCTCGAACTCCAAGCCGTCGCCATACCGTGCCGCCAGCTCGCTTCGGATCCGCTTCACCTCGTCCGCTTTCGCCCCGGCTTCGGGGCCGAGGAGGAGATAGCTGCTCATGAGAACTCCCTGATGAGCAGCTGGAGGATCCCGTGGACCCGGCATGACCGGGTGAAGATCGGGCCCATCGAGGAGTTGGCCGGTCTGAGTTCGATCATCTCCTCGCCGGGGTAATATCCCTTCAGCGTGATTCCCTCCTCGCCGTCTTCCACCGTGGCCGCGACGATCGCTCCGCTGTCGGCGTTCTGCGTTTTCCTGATGATCGCGATGTCTCCGTCGAAAATCCCCTCCTCGATCATCGATTCGCCCCGGACCTTCAGGGCGAAGTAGGTGCCCCTCGCTCCTTTGAGCATGCTCACGGGAACCTTCAGCATGTAGTCCGTGTTCTCTTCGCTTAAGAGCGGCTTTCCGGCGGCGATCGTCCCGATGACCGGAATCTCGATCACTTCCTCCGTTTCCAGGAACTCCTCGGCGATGATTTCGATCGACCGGCTGGAGCCGGGGGTCGTGCGGATCACCTTCTTCGCTTCGAGGGCCTTGAGGTGGTCATGGGCGGCCTTCACCGAAAAGCTGAAATGTTCGGCGACCTCCCTCACGGAAGGGGGATAGCTGTTTTGCTTGATGAACTCGGTGATGAACGTCGCTACGTCCCGTTGGCGGCTGGTAAGTGGTCGAATCATGATCCTTCCTCCTCGAACCGGTTGAGGAAGAGCGCTTCGATCGCATCGGCGAGCTCCTCCTCGTCCTTCCCCTCGCACATCATCGTCAGGACGGTCTGGTAGGTCGCCCCGAGGGTGATGATCCCCATGATCGATTTTCCGTTGATCCTGATCGTCCCTCGTTCAAAGAAGAGGTCGCTTTCAAAGCGGTTCGCCACGTTTACGATCGTGGCCGCCGGACGGGTGTGGATTCCGGCCCGGGTCGTGACGACGAGCTCGCGTTGCACCATCAGAACTCCTCCTCGGCGTCGTAGTAGATCTTGCGGGCCGATTCGCTTTCGAGCAGCGTCTTCACGTCCCGATTGAACTCCCTGGCGGAGTGATAGCCGAGCTTCTTCAGGCGTTCGTTCCGGGCGGCGGTCTCGATGATGATCGGGATGTTTCTCCCCGGTTTCACCGGGATGATGACGAGGGGGATGGAGATTCCGAGGTAGTCCGTCGTCATCTCCGTTCCGATCCGGTCATACTCCTTCGTCGCATCCCAGTCCTCCAGCTGGACCACAAGCTGGATCTGCTTGCGCTCCCGGATCGCCCCGACCCCGTAGAGGTTGGCGAGGTTGATGATCCCCAATCCCCTGATCTCCATGTGATGGGCGAGGGCGGGGTTTTCCCCCGTTCCGATCAGAAAGGTGTCGCCGACGTTGCGCAGGCGCACCGTGTCGTCGCTGACGATCCGGTGGCCCCGCTCGATGAGCTCCAAGGCGGTCTCGCTTTTTCCGACGCCGCTGTCGCCGATGATCAGGACCCCGATACCATAGACTTCGACGAGCACTCCGTGAATCGTCCTGGTCGGGCTGAAGATCCCATCCAGGCTCTGATAGAGGATCCGGGAGAAATCTCCCGAAGGAAGTTCCGACACCAACAGCGGGACGGAGGAGCTTTCCGCCAGCTCGATGATCCGCCTGCTCGGCTCCCCGCGGTCGGTGAAGATGCAGGCGGGGATGGGATGGGAGAAGAGGCGCTCCACGTTGTCCATCTTGTCGGCCTTTTCCAGCATCCGGATGTATGCCTGTTCGCCTCGCCCGAAGATCTGGACCGCCTGGGCTCTGAACTCCTCGAAGAATCCGGTCAGCGGGAGCCCCGGACGACTGATCTTGCTGGTCGTGATCGCCCGTGACAATCCCGAACGGCCGGCTACGCACCTCAGGCGCAGGTGGCTTCGTTTCTTGATATCAAGGTCAAGCAGATCGAATACGGTAAATTCAGCCATCTCGATACCACTATACAGGTGTCGATGGCACCTGGCAAGGGATGTCGGGTCCCGACGGGCTCGCTTTTCATTGACGATTGACTTCCGAGGTCGTATTCTAAGGGTAAGACTACGAAGGAGGGCTTATGAATCTAACCGTCAGAGGCATCCGGTACAATCCAAGCGACGAGACCCGGGAATTCCTGGACAAGAAACTTCAGAAGCTTCAGTTCGCTGAAGGGTTCCTGCATGATCTGGACATCGTGATGACGCGCGAGACCGCGGGTCAGGGGTTCCACCTCGATGCGAAGATCCACTTTTCATGGGGTACCGTCAAAATGGTCAGCGCCGATTGTTACGAGCTCTACGAGGGAATCGAACTGCTTGTCGACAAGATCGAGGCGACCGCACGCAAGGAGAAGAGCAAAGTAAAGAATCACGGATGATATTCCGCGGAAAAGAGTTGGTAAGGGGCGCCTTTGATTCGGCGCCCCTTACACATTAATCGGTCCCTCGTATGTACGAGGGATCGATCTGCAGTTCATTGCGATACTTGGCGACGGTTCTTCGGGCGATCTTGATGCCCCGCTCGGCGAGCAGGTCCGCGATCTTCCGGTCGCTGAGCGCCTTTTGTCCCTCCTGCTCCTCGAGGATCTGGCGGATCGTCTCCTTGACCGCTTCTTTGGAGAGGTCTCCGATCGCGCTGGAGAAGAGCCGTTTGAGCGGGATGATCCCGAAGTCGGTCTCGATCCATTTGGCGGTGGCGATCCGGCTCACCGTCGTCTCATGAACCCCGATCTCCGCGGCGACCGCCTTCTGCGTCAGCGGCTTGATGTATTGGGGGCCGAGAATGAAGAACTCCCGCTGCTCGCGCAGAAGGACCAGCGCGACCTTGTAGAGGGTCTTGTTCCGGATCTCCAGCTGGAAGATGATGTCGTTCGCCTTCTTGACCTGCTCCTGGATATACGCCTTCGCGTCCGGGTCCGAGGCGAGCGCCTCGAACTCGGGATTGATCCGGATATCCGGCAGGGCGTCCTCGTTCATCCGTAGCTGCAGCGCCCCGTCCTCGACCCGGATCGAGAGGTCGGGGATGACGTAGTGCCGGGGGCCGGAGGCGAAACCCTGGCCGGGGAAGGGGGTCAGGGTCTTCAGGAACGCATAGAGCTCACCGAGCTCCTCCTCGCTGGTTCCGAGGTTCTTCGCCACCTGCTCGAGCTTGTTGGCGCGCATCAGTTCCAGGTTGTCCATCACCAGCGCGGTGAACTGCCGGAGCGTCTCCCCTTCAAGACCCTGATAGGCCGCCTGGACGACCAGGGACTCCCGCCACGAGGGCACGGCGATGCCGACCGGATCGAAGGTATGGAGGAGGCTCAGGACCTTTTCGTAGGGTTCCCGCTCCGACTCGTCTATGATGAGCTCCGGTTCATGGATGAAGAACCCGTTGGAATCGAGATTGGAGACGATCCTCAGGCCGATCTCCAGCTCCTCCTCGCTGAGGCGCTCGAGGCGCAGCTGGTCGACGAGGTGCTCGGCCAGGGTCTTTTCGGCGGTGAGCACCTGTTCGAGGACCCGGTGCACCCGCTCGGTCGCCTCGTCATCGAACCCGAAGGTGCTCGTATCGCCATAGGAATCGTCGACCCGGCGCAGCTCGCTTTCAGCTTTCTTATTGGCAACCGTCTCATAGGAGAGCTCGCGGGTGGACGGGATTTCCAGCGCGGGGTTCGTCGCGACTTCCTCTTTGATCTTCTGCTGAAGATCCGTCAGGGGAAGGGTCATCAGCTCGAAGGACTGGATCAGCTGGGGAGTCAGCTTGAGCTGCTGCTTCTGACTTACGGTCAAGGAAGGGGTCAACGCCATCAGAGCTCCCCCTCGAACTGGTCGCCGAAGTAGATCTTCCGAGCCAAATCGTGGGCGAGCAGCTCGTTCTTCGTTCCCGAGACGAGGATCGAGCCGTCATTGATGATGTGGGCGTTGGTGGTGACGGCGAGGGTGTCCCGGACGTTGTGGTCGGTCAGGAGGATGCCGATGCCCTGGCTCGCAAGCTTTCTGATCAGGAGCTTGATCTCATAGACCGCCTTGGGGTCGATGCCGGCGAACGGCTCGTCGAGGAGCAGGAACGTCGGACTGGCGGCGAGAGCGCGGGCGATCTCGCAACGGCGCCGCTCGCCTCCGCTGAGGGTGTAGCCTTTCTGGCGGACGACATGCGTCAGTCCGAACTCTTCGACCAGCTCGTCGGCAAGGCGCTCTTTTTCACGACGGGTCAGGTCGTCCCGGCTCTGGGCGACGAGCAGGATGTTGTCCCGGACCGAGAGCTTGCGGAAGATCGATGGTTCCTGAGGGAGGTAGGAGATCCCCTTTCGGGAGCGCTCGTGCATCGGCAGGGGCGTCACATCCTCCCCGTTGAGGATGATCGAGCCCTTTCGGGCCTTGAGGAATCCGACGATCATGTAGAACGTGGTGGTCTTTCCCGCCCCGTTGGGACCGAGGAGACCGACGATCTCCCCGGCGCGCATCGAGAAGGAGAGGTCGTCGACCACCAGCCGGCGCCCGTATCGTTTGGAAAGGTTGGAGACGATGAGCGAGTCAGCCATGGATCACTCCCCGGATCGAACCCTCGGCGGTGATTTCTTCCCGCTCGAGGTCGATCACGATCCGTTGCGCTTCATACCGGTCGCCCTTCCAGTCGACGCCGGCCTTGCCGCTGAGAACCAGGCTCATCGCTCCCCGGTCGAAGCTCATCAGGTCCGCTTTGCAGACCATCGCTCCGCTCGAGGTGTGTTTCTCGAGGGTCGCCTCCGCGTGCAGCGTGATCAGTTCATCGGCGATCAGGTATTCGAGGCCGAACCCCCGGGCGATCAGCTCGTTGGTCGGATCGTCCAGCTCCACATACCCTTCGATGATGATCTCCTCCGCCTCCCGGTCATAGAGGAGGCGGTTCGCTTCCAGCCTCAGGTTCCGTTCCTCGTCGACGAGCGAGAGGCCGCCCTGGCAGGAGACGTAGCGGAAGCCTTCCCCGTAGAGGGTGATCGTATCCGCCTTGAGGACGATCGATCCGCTTTGGATGTGGGCACCCTCGCTCAAAGTGATCACCTGTCGTCCCGCTTGCGTCCGGATCGAGGTGTTCCCCCCCTTGAACGTGATGTCGCCTCCACTTGCCGAAGCGAGGATGGCCACGATGAGAAGGATCAGGAGCGCACATCGCTTCATCGGCTCACTCTCCCTTCCAAGACCTTCTCGAAGGTGACTGCGAGGGCGGTGAAATCGATCGTCAGCCCTTCGCCCCGAAGGGTGATCTCCTCGTCGATGACGACCGTCGAAGCGACGTGAGGAGGCGAAGAGAGTCGCTGATGCCTGTCGGACCAGGAAAGCCGGTCGCTGAAGACTTGGATCTCCTCATCGAGGTGTCGGAGGGAGACGCTCTCCGAGAGGGTTGCGTCGTAGGTGGTCGTGTCGATGACCGCGTGCCGGGCGGAACCTTGGAAGAACGGTCTTCCGTCCGATTCGTAGCCGATGAAGACGAGATCCTCCAGCACCGCCTCCTGTTCCTCCTCATGGAAGGCGAGCACCTTGGCCGTGACGGAAAGCGGTCCGCCGCCGGACATCCCGAAGGTGTAGGTCGCATCGAAGAGGGTGAGGTCCGCTGCCCGCCTGTCCGATCCGACCGGGCCTTGGATCGCAGGCTCCAGAGCGCAGGAAAGAAGCAGGAAGGAAGCAAGGACAATGCCGGGGATTCGCTTCATCATGGCCTGAGTATACCTTCCCGGATAGGCTTGAGCAATCTCATTCGGCTTCCTCGACGACCCGCCTGACGGTGGGAAGATAGGAGTGTTCGTTGACCTTGAAGTAGATCCACACTCCCACGAACCCGAGGGCAATCGAACCGAGGGCGATGAGGGTGCTGAGCCCTTCGCCGGCGCCGAGACCCTTGGCGATGTGGTAGCCGAGCGGAAAGAGGAGCAGCGGGGCGATCAGGGTGAGCAAGGTCCCTCCGATCGTCCGACGGGTCTCCAGGTGGATCTCCACCCTGTCCCCTTTCCTGATCGCCAGCCCGTCGACGTTCGAGACGTCGAAGACCCGCTTCTTCGTATTGCAGAAGAGACCGCCTTTGCAACCGTTGCACGCCGCCGAGGAACAGGAGACGCGGATCCGATCCTTTCCACGGACATCGTGGACGGTAACCACTTCCAGCATGGTCACTCCTCCTTCAGGGCGGAGCGGATCGGCTCGATCGCCGTCGCCTTGCCGTCATCGCCGATCTCGACGAGAACTCCGACGAGGGCGGTGTCCTCCCAGTACTCCTTGCTGCGGATCGGAAGCTGGGTGACCTGCTTCTCGATCTCCGCCTCCGGCTCGAACCCTCCGACGCTCATCTGGCTTCCGCAGCGCCCGTTGTCGCTGATGAAGGCGGTCCCTCCTTCGAGGATCTGCGCATCGGCGGTCAGGACCTTGGAGTGGGTTCCGATCACCGCGGCCGCCTTGCCCGCAAGGTGGAACCCCATCGCCTGCTTCTCGGCGGTGGGGGAGGCGTGGAATTGCACCAAGGGAACCGCCCCCTCTTCAATGGCCTTCGTCACGAGGTGTTCGGCCAGCGGAAACGCGTTGGCCAGGTGGGTCCGGGGGAAATCGGCGTTTCCCAGGATGTTGATGACGCAGACCGTGGTCTCGCCGACGGTCAAATACCGGACTCCCCGACCGGGGTTCCGCTGGGGAAAGTTCGCCGGTCGGAGGATCGCCGGGTTCTTGTCTATGAATTCGACCATGTCGATCTTGTAGTAGATCTTCTCGCCTCCGGTCAGCACGTCGATTCCGCTCTTCAGCAGCTGCATCGAGTGGGCCTTGCCGAGACCGAACCCCCCGGTGGCTCCTTCCCCGTTGGCGACCACCAGGTCGATCGCCCGTTCTTCCCGGAGCGCCTTGAGGTTCCGGCGGACGGCCTGGATTCCCGGCTTTCCGACGATTTCTCCTAAAAAGAGGATCCGAATGCTCATGGCTCAAGGATACCGGATCGGAGAGAAAAAGTATACGCCATGAAAAAGGGAGACCGGAAAAACCCGATCTCCCCGCGTTGAGTCCGACGCGATTCGAACGCACGGCCTTCTCCTCCGGAGGGAGACGCTCTATCCAGCTGAGCTACGGACTCGACGAACGCTGACGGTAATATTACCGAATCCGAGCGGTGATGTTCAACCCTTTTGGCCTGATTTTGCGGTTCGATCCCAAAAGACCGGTCGAACGCGCCCCGTCGGCAGGGGCATCCCCTTTCCGCTTCCCATGGCCCATTTCATGCATTTGGAATGAATGAAAACCCTATGTCAGAAGGAGGAAAAGTTATAACTTATTATATATAAATAAAATATAAGAATCAGATTCGATAGTTTGAAAAAATATACGGATTGACAATGAATACTCTTGACATCCGTTGCTCCCCTTTGTACACTGAAGCTGAGGAAAAGGATATGGAGAGAGGTTTGATGCAACAGTTGAAGCGGCTTGTCGGGACGATCATCTTCACCGTGG
>JAAZJI010000300.1 GCA_012800465.1 Spirochaetales bacterium | reverse complement strand
GGGGTTCACCGTGCCCATTCCGGTCACTACGACTCGTTTCATCGCTTCCTCCTCACATCGCCATTCCGCCATCGACCGAGAGGACCGCCCCGGTGATGTAGGATGCATCCTCCGACGCCAGGAAGGCGACGGCTTTGGCCACTTCGCGTGCCATGCCCATCCGACCCAAGGGGATTTGGGCCTTGATCAGCCCCCTGGCCTCATCGGCGAGGGTTTCCGTCATCGAGGTGTCGATGAACCCGGGGGCCACCACGTTGACCCGGACGTTCCGGGAGGCGAGCTCCCGGGCCAGAGCCTTGGAGAACCCGATGATCCCGGCCTTTGAAGCCGCGTAGTTGGTCTGTCCTCCGTTTCCCATGATCCCCACCACGCTGGAGATGTTGACGATCGCCCCGGAGCGCTGTCTGGCCATGATCCGGCTCACCGCCCGGGATGTGAGAAAGACGCTGCTCAAGTTCACAGCGAGCACGTCGTCCCACGCCTCGTCCTTCATCCGCATGATCAGCCCGTCGCGGGTGATGCCCGCGTTGTTGACGAGCAGGTCGATCTCGCGGGCTTCATCGATGATCGCTTTGAGAGCGCGTTCCACCTCTTTTCGATCGGCGATGTCGCAGGGGACGTGGTGGAGATCTCCATTGTCCGATGCTTCGTTCTTCGTGCGGCTGAGATACCACACCTCATAGTCCAGATCGAGGAGCTCGTGGATGATCGCCGATCCGATTCCCCGCGAACCTCCCGTCACGAGGGCATGCTTCTTTCTGTTCATTGCCTGGTTCCTTCATGAAATTCCCGGATCCGCTCCTCGCTTCCCAGCGGGAGGACGCAGATCCGGTCTCGGGCGAGTTTGGCGAGGACCTCTCCATGGCCGATCTCGCCAACGATCGAGTCCGAATCCTGTATCGTGATGATGGTGTCTACCGCCTTTGTCCACCTGACCGGTTTCGAGAGCTGGGTGACGAGGGTCCTCTTCGCCCGGTCCGCGCTCGTGATGAACGTGCCGGTGACCGAGGAGACGACCTTCTCCGCGGGGTCATGGAACGGGAGGCTTCCGATCGCCGCTTCGAAGCGGGGGACCGCTCCCTCCATGAGCGGGGTGTGGAAGGGGCCGGAGACCCGAAGCGGGACGATTCGTTTCGCCCCGTGCTCTTTCAAGAGTTCTTGAACCTCCTCGATCGCCTTCAACGCTCCTGCGATGACGACCTGGACGGGGGAGTTGTCGTTTGCGGCGTATACATCGTTGCGGTCTTTGATGAGCCCGGAAACGACGTCGTACGGAAGACCCAGAACCGCGGCCATCCCCACCTCCCCGTGGGCCGCTTGGATTCTTTGGGCTTCTTGTTCCATCAGGGCGGCGCGGATTGCAACAAGTTCGAAGAGCGTCTCATCGCTGATGATCCCGCTGCCCGCATAGGCGGAAAGCTCTCCGAGGCTGAAGCCGCCGTGTGCGGCGAACGCATGGCCGAGTTCGGTCAGGCGGACGTGGGCGCTTCGGCTGGCGAGGGTCACCGCAAGCTGGGTGTTTTTGGTCTGCTGAAGCTCCTTTGTACCTCCGTTCTCCAGGAGGTTTCGAAGGTTCACATGGGTGATGTCGCCGGCGAGGGTGAAGAGCTCCCTGACCCGGGAGCTCGCCCGGTACAGATCGAGGGCCATCTTCGGCTCCTGGGAGCCTTGACCGGGGTAGAGGGCTATGATCGCTGCCATGTGAGGAGACTCCCTCCGTAGGTCAGGCCCGCTCCGAAGCCGACGAGCAGGATCTTCCGCCCTTCCTTCAGCAGGCCGCTTGCTTCCATCTCGGAAAGGGCGAGGGGAATCGAGGCGGCGCTCGTGTTGGCAACGCGCTCGATGTTCAGATAGAAGAGCTCCTCGGGGATTTCGTAGCGTCTGCTCGTCGCGCTGATGATCCTCCGGTTCGCCTGATGGGGGACGATCCAGTCGATCTCGGAGATCGAAAGGTTGCCGGCTTTCAGCACGTCGGTTACGATCTCGCCGATCGCCCGGACGGCGAACTGATACACCGCCTTCCCGTCCATCGTGATGTGCCGGGAAACGGGGTCGATCGTGAGGCTTTCCGCCAACATAGCCTCGCTCCTCAGCAGGGCGGGGGCGAGGCCGCCGGCGGCAGCCTGCTCAAGGAGAACCGCCGCAGCACCGTCGCCAAAGAGGACGCATGTGTTTCGATCTTCCCAATCGATCACGGTGGAGAGGGCCTCCGAGCCGATGACGAGGGCGTTCTTCAGCGTTCCTGAAAGGATCATCGACCGGGCGACGTCCAGGGCGTAGATGAAGCCGGTGCACCCCGCCGCCAGGTCGAACGCCCCTCCTTTCGTCTTGAAGTGCCGGCTGACGAGGTTCGCCGTGGAAGGGAAGCCGGGGTAGTCGCCCGTCGCGGTGGCGACGATGACCCCGTCGATCCGTTCGGGGTCGATCTTGAACCGCTTGATGAGGTTTTCCGTCGCCTTGATCGCCATCTCCGAGGTCGTCTCCCCCTCGGCGATGTGCCGGGTCCCGATCCCGGTATGGGAGACGATCCACTCGTCGCTCGTGTCGACGATCCCTGCAAGCTCGTCGTTGGTCATGATCCGCGGGGGAAGGTATGACCCGACCGCCGTGATCGCTACGTTCCTCATCTTCACCGTGTGATTGCTCCTCTGGTGGATTTCCACTATCCGCTACTAGTATTACAAAAAAATGAATAATGTCAATATTGACACATATTGGCTATGTTGTATATTCTCAAGCCAGCTATGAAGAATCTTGCCGATATGACCGTCCGGCAGCTGCTGGAACTGTTTGAAGCCTCCTCCCTCACCGAGCTGGAAGTGAAGACGGGCGAGGATTCGGTCCGCTTCGCCCGAACGGGCAGGGAGAATTCCGTGGTGCCTGCCCCCTTCCCGGAACCGAAGAAGAAGGCGGATGACCTGGAGGTCATCACCTCCCCGATCGTGGGAACCTTCTATCTGACGCCCGCCCCGGACGCCCCGCCTTATGTGCAGGTGGGTTCGGTCGTCCAGAAGGAGGAGACCCTCTGCACGATCGAGGCGATGAAGCTGATGAACAACCTGGAGGCGGAGTTCTCCTGCGAGATCGTCGAGATCCTTGCAAAGCCGGAGAAGCTCGTCGAATTCGGCCAGCCGCTCTTTGCGGTGAAACGGTTATGATCCGGCGGATCCTGATAGCCGGACGCGGGGAGATCGCCCTCAGGATCGTCCGGGCGTGCAAGGATCTGGGCGTGGAAAGCGTCGTCGCTCACTCGGAAGCGGACAGGGACACCCTGGCGGTCCGGCATGCCGATCGGAGCGTCTGCATCGGGCCTGCCCCCTCGAGCGAAAGCTACCTGAACGTCCGCAGCATCCTGTCGGCGGCGATCCTGACCCGGTGCGACGCCCTCCATCCCGGGGTCGGCTTCTTAAGCGAGAGCGCTTCGTTTGCCAAGGCGGTGGAGGAGGCCGGCCTGATCTTCATCGGCCCGCGGCCGGAGAC
Source organism: Spirochaetales bacterium (assembly GCA_012800465.1). Taxonomy (GTDB): domain Bacteria; phylum Spirochaetota; class Spirochaetia; order Sphaerochaetales; family Sphaerochaetaceae; genus Sphaerochaeta. Next base: position 1,864 of record JAAZJI010000300.1, on the reverse strand, counting down.
GATCGAGCTGCTGGGCAACAAGGTCCGGGCCAGGATCAGCGCGGTCGAGGCGGGTTTGCCCGTCACGCCCGGTTCCGAGACCTTGACCGATCTCGCTTCCGCGAAGAAATGGGCTTCCAGGCTGGGGTACCCGGTGATCCTCAAAGCCTCCGCCGGAGGAGGCGGGCGGGGGATGCGGATCATCCGCAAGGAGAGCGAGCTGGAAAGCGGTTTCCCCCTTGCCCGGAGGGAGGCCCTCCTCTTTTTCGGGGATGATTCGATGTACATGGAGAAGTTCCTGGAGAACCCCCGGCATGTGGAGGTCCAGCTGCTCGGGGACGGGAGCGGGAACGTGGTCCACCTCGGAGAGCGGGACTGCTCCGTCCAGCGGAACCACCAGAAGCTGTTGGAGGAGACCCCTTCGCCGATTCTGGACGAAGCGATGAGGGAGGTGATGACGGAATCAAGCGTAGCGCTGTTTCGGAACCTCTCCTATCGGGGAGCGGGCACGGTGGAGTTCCTCGTCGAAGGGGGATCCTTCTACTTCATGGAGGTGAACGCCCGCCTTCAGGTCGAGCATCCGGTCACTGAACTGGTCAGCGGGATGGACCTGGTCGCCGAGCAGATCCGGATCGCCGCACAGAAGGGGATCGTCAGGAGGCAGGACGAAGTCGCCCTCAGCGGTTATGCCCTGGAATGCCGGATCAACGGTCTCGGGGCGGGAAGGATCGCCCGCTTCGACCTGCCCTCCGGTCCGCATGTCCGCACCGACACGTTCCTCACCCCCGGCATGACGCTGTCGCCCCACTACGACTCCCTGCTGGCCAAGATCATAGTCCATGCTTCTGCCCGGCAGGAGGGGATCGACCGGATGCTGAGGGCGCTGGGCGAGGTGGTGGTCGAAGGGATCCCCACCAATGTCGAGGAGCAGAAGACGATCGTCGGAAGCTCCCTCTTTCGAAGCGGCCGGTTCGGAACCGGTCTGTATGAAACCCTCTGCGGGAAGGAGATGCGCCATGGCTGAACAGTGTCCCTCCTGTCACGGAGATGTGTCCTTTGACCCATTGAAGGTGTGTCCGCTCTGCGGCCACTATTTCCCGCTTACGACCGCCGAGCGGATCGCCCTGGTGGCGGATGAGGGTTCGTTCGTCGAGATGGCGGGAGAGCTCAGAAGCGGCAACCCGATCAGGCTGGAGGGGTACGAGGAGAAGCTTCGGGAGAACCAGAAGAAGTCCTCCCTGCCCGATGCCGCCACGATCGGGCGGTGCACGATCGGGGGGCGGAAGGCGGTCCTGGGCATCATGAGCTTCGCGTTCATGGGCGGTTCGATGGGCTCGGTCGTCGGGGAGAAGATCACCCAGGCGATCCTGGAAGGGGCCTTGAGCGGCGACCCGGTGATCCTCTTCACCGCAAGCGGGGGTGCGCGGATGCAGGAGGGGATCTTCAGTCTGATGCAGATGGCGAAGACCGCCAGCGCGGCGGCGCTCTTGGAGGAGACCCATACCCCCCTGTTCCTGGTGCTGACCAACCCCACCACCGGAGGGGTGACCGCTTCGTTCGCGATGCTCGGGGACGTGATCCTGGCCGAGCCGGGGGCGATCATCGGGTTCGCCGGGCCGAGGGTGATCGAGGGGACGATCGGGGAGCGGCTCCCCAAGGGGTTCCAGCGCTCGGAGTTCCAGCTGGAGAGAGGGTTCGTCGATGCGATCGTCGAGCGGGCGGAGCTGAAGGGGACCCTCCGCTTCCTGATCGACACCCACGGAAGGAGGAGGTGAGATGGACAGGCTGCATGACACCGTCGGGGCGATGGAGAAGATCATCGATTCCGACAGGGAGGCGAAACACCCGTCGGCGTGGGAGTACGTCCTGCGTTCCCGAAAAGCCG